>NZ_JBSHDU010000042.1:0-78899 GCF_053616475.1 Streptomyces sp. NPDC055815
TGGCCTTCGTGCGCCGCTTCCAGCGCTCCGTCTACGGAGTGGCCGTCGCCGTCGTGGGGGGGGCGCGGGGCGGCGGGGCGGGGGGGGGGCCCGACGGCGGCGGGGGCGTGGCCGGGGCGGCGCCCATGTGCGCGACGGCCAGCGCGCCCGCCGTCAGGGCCAGGAGCAGCGCCGGTGCGCGCCGCCCCCGCCGGAGGGCCCTCCGCAGCCGGTGGCGGGCGCCCCGCACCCGGAGCGGCTCGAAGGCCGGCACCGTACAGGGCGCGGGGACGGAGGAGGTGAGGGTGGTCGTCATGCGGGGTACCGCCTGTCCGGTCGGGAGCGGAGCGAGAACGCCCCCACTCTCCCGACTCCGCCCCCACCCCGCTCCGGCCTGGGGATCACCTCAGGGCTGTGGACAACTCGCCCACACCCAAGGGTGGTTTACGGCAGTTCGATCCCCAGGTCCCAGCCGTCGTGCGCCCGCAGGCACAGGCAGTCCCGGTCCGCCGTCGCCGGCAGGGCCCCCACCGCGTCGAAGAGGACCTCCCGCAGCCGTCCCACGTTCTCGCCGAACACCCGCAGCACCTCGGTGTGGGAGACGCCCTCGCCGGTCTCGGCGCCCGCGTCGAGGTCGGTGACGAGGGCGAGGGAGGTGTAGCAGAGGCCCAGCTCGCGGGCGAGGACGGCCTCGGGGTGTCCGGTCATGCCGACCACCGACCAGCCCGCGGCGGCGTGCCAGCGGGACTCGGCGCGGGTGGAGAAGCGGGGCCCTTCGACGACGACCATCGTGCCGCCGTCGACGGGTTCCCAGCCGCGGCCCCGGGCGGCCTTGACCGCGACCCGCCGCCCGTCCGGGCAGTAGGGGTCGGCGAAGGTCACGTGGACGACGTTCGGTACGGCTCCGTCGGCCCGCCGCTCGCCGTCGAAGTAGGTCTGTGCCCGGCTCTTCGTGCGGTCGACGAGCTGGTCGGGCACGACGAGCGTGCCGGGCCCGTACTCCTCGCGCAGTCCGCCGACGGCGCAGGGCCCGAGGACCTGCCGTACGCCCACGGAGCGCAGCGCCCAGAGGTTGGCGCGGTAGTTGATCCGGTGGGGCGGGACGGTGTGGCCGCGGCCGTGCCGGGGGAGGAAGGCGACCTGCCGCCCGGCGATCGAGCCGAGGAAGAGGGAGTCGCTGGGGCTGCCGTACGGGGTGTCGACGGACACCTCGGTGACGTCCTCCAGGAACGAGTAGAAGCCGGAGCCGCCGATCACGCCGATGTCCGCGTACACGTCATGGTTGGCCATGCCGGTCACCCTAAGCGCGCGCCCCCGGAAACACCGAGGGGCCCGTCGCGCACGGCGACGGGCCCCTCGGGGAAGAACTAGGCGGCCGAGCTTCCGGTGCTCGACGAGGACGTCGAGGAGGAGGAAGCGGACGACGCGGCCGGCTTCGCGTCCGAAGAGGACGAAGCGGACGACGAGGCCGGGGACGAAGAGGTCGACGTCGAGGACGTCGAGGACTTCGACGAGGCCGGCGAGCTGCTGGACGACGAGCCGCGGCTGTCGTTCCGGTAGAAGCCGGAGCCCTTGAAGACGATGCCGACGGCCGAGAACACCTTCTTCAGGCGTCCCTGGCAGCTGGGGCACACGGTCAGGGCGTCATCCGTGAACTTCTGCACCGCCTCGAGGCCTTCGCCGCACTCGGTGCACTGGTACTGGTAGGTCGGCACTTGACTTCCTCCTGGCACTCACACTCATCGAGTGCTAACGACGATCCATAGTGACGTATTCCGTGGGTTCAGTCCACCGCCACCGGCACGCGGTGACCGATACCACGTGCGGCGACCCGGCTCGCCTCGCGCGGCTTCAGCCGCGACCGCAGGGCGAGCAGCGTGGTCAGGGCGAGGGCCGTGCCCGCCATCGGCACCAGGAATCCGGTGCTGGCGCCGTGGGCGTCGGCGAGGCGGCCGGCGACCGTGACGGCCGCGGCCTGGCCGAGCGCGACGGCGCCGGTGAGCCAGGTGAAGGCCTCGGTACGGGCCGAGGCCGGGATCAGGGTCTCGACGATGGTGTAGCCGGTGATCAGGGCGGGGGCGATGCACAGGCCGACGACGAGGCCCAGGGCGCCGAGGAGCAGCACCGAGTGCGTGGTCCACAGCAGGGAGGCGGCGGCGGTGAGGCCCGCGTAGCCCAGGACGAGGCGGCGGCGGGGGCCGGTCTTCCAGGCGACGGCGCCCATGGCGATGCCCGCGAGCATGTTGCCGGCGGCGAAGATCCCGTACAGCAGGCCGTTGGCGCCGGGGTTGCCGATCTCCTCGGTGAAGGCGGTGAGGGAGACCTGCATGCCGCCGAAGACGGAGCCGATGCCGAGGAAGGCGACGATCAGGACGCGGACGCCGGGGACGGACAGGGCGGAGCGGTGGGGCTCCGAGGTGACCGCGGCGGACAGGCCGTACGCGGGCTGGGTGGCGCGCTGTGCGGCGAAGAACAGGCCGCCGACGAGGGTGAGGGCGGCCTCGGCGATCAGGCCCGCGGCCGGGTGGACGCCGGTGCACAGGGCGGTGGCGAGGACGGGGCCGACGACGAAGGTGAACTCGTCCGTGACGGATTCGAAGGCGGCGGCCGTCGGCATCAGCGGGGTGCCGTCGAGCTTGGCGGCCCAGCGGGACCGGACCATCGGCCCGACCTGGGGCACGGAGGCACCGGAGGGGACCGCGGCCAGGAACAGTGCCCAGAGCGGGGCGCCCGACAGGGCGAGCGCGACGAGCAGGGAGACGGACGCGGTGTGGACGAGGACGCCGGGGATCAGGACGGCGCGCTGGCCGAAGCGGTCGGCGAGCTTGCCGCTCTGCGGGGCGAACAGCGCCATGGAGACACCGGTGACGGCGGCGACCGCGCCGGCGCTGCCGAAGGAGCCGGTGGTGTGCTGGACGAGCAGGACGATGCCGATGGTCAGCATCGCGAAGGGCTGCCGCGCGGCGAAGCCGGGGAGCAGGAAGGACAGTGCGCCGGGTGTGCGCAGCAGCTGCCCGTAGCCGGGCCGCTTGTCCGAGATGACCGTGGACGCCACGGTCCTTGCCTTTCTGCCGCCTGGTAGCGCGCCTCCGCACGGTGGTGCGGGTGTCGCCGAGAGCTGTCCTCATGCGCGTTACTGCGGTAGATACCGGGCCGGCCCCACTGCGGAGGGGCGCCACGGCCGCCATACGGTCGCGCCAGCTCTGCGTCAGGCAGAGTTGGTTCGATCAGGTGTTCCTTCATGGTACAGGGAAGAGCGTCTTCCCGCCTGGGAAAACGCTCCCGCACCTGAATTAATGCCTGGGATTAACCGGAAGTTTTCCTGCGGTGGTCGCTGCCCGGCAGGTGGAAGCGCCCCATGGCCGTGGGTTCCGAGGCGGCCGTCGCGCCCCCGGTCCCGAGCCAGCCGGCGAGCTTGCCGCCCTGTCCGACGGCCCGCAGCCGCCGTTCGGTGGCGTCCCGCACCGGGTCGGTGGCGACGACGAGGAGTTCGTCGCCGTGCCGCAGGACGGTCGCCGGACCCGGTACGAAGCTGGCGTCCTCCCGTACGACGAGGGTGACGGCGGCTCCGGCGGGGAGGCGCAGCTCGGCGACCTCGACGCCGTGCATCCGGGAGCTCTCCGGGATGGCGACGGAGAGCAGGTGGCCGCGCAGCCGCTCCAGGGGTGCGGACTCGACGCCGAGGTCGGCGGTCTCGGTGGAGTCGCCGAGCTTGAGGGCCTTCGCCAGCCAGGGCAGCGTCGGGCCCTGGACGAGGGTGTAGACGACGACGAGGACGAAGACGATGTTGAAGATCCGCTCGCTGCCCTCGATCTTCGACACCATCGGGATGGTGGCGAGGATGATGGGGACGGCTCCGCGCAGGCCGGCCCAGGACATCAGGGCCTGCTCCTGCCAGGGGATCCGGAAGGGCAGCAGGCTGACCAGGACCTCCATGGGCCGTGCGACCACGGTCAGGACGAGGCCGATGACGACGGCGGGCCAGAAGTCGTGGCCGAGCTCGTGCGGGGTGACGAGCAGGCCGAGCAGGACGAACATGCCGATCTGGGCGATCCAGCCGAGTCCCTCGGCGAAGCCGCGGTTCGCGGGCGCGTGGGGAAGCTTGGCGTTGCCGAGGACCATCGAGGCCAGGTAGACGGCGAGGAAGCCGGAGCCGTGGGCCATGGCGCCGGCGGCGTACGCGACGACGGCGATGGCCATGACGGCGATCGGGTACAGGCCGGAGGCGGGCAGGGCGACGTGCTTGAGCCCGTAGGCCCCGACGAAGCCGACCGCGAGGCCGACGGCGACGCCGATGGCGAGTTCGAGGGCGATCTCGGCGATGAGCAGGTACCAGTGGTCGACCGGTCCGGCCGTGGAGAAGGCGACGACGAGGATGACGACGGGGGCGTCGTTGAAGCCGGACTCGGCCTCCAGGACACCGGTGACCCGTGAGGGGAGGGGCACCTTGCGCAGCACGGAGAAGACCGCGGCGGCGTCGGTGGAGGAGACGACGGCGCCGATGATCAGGGCCTGCCGCCAGTCCAGCCCGACGAGGTAGTGGGCGCCCGCGGCGGTGATGCCGACGCTGACGGCGACGCCGACGGTGGAGAGGACGACCGCGGCGGGCAGTGCCGGCTTGATCTCCTTCCACTTCGTGCCGAGACCACCCTCGGCGAGGATCACGACGAGGGCGGCGTAGCCGATGACCTGCGTGAGTTCGGCGTTGTCGAAGGCGACGTTGCCGATGCCGTCCTGGCCGATGGCGACGCCGATGCCGAGGTAGAGCAGCAGGCTGGGGAGCCCGCTCCGGGAGGAGATCCGCACGGCCGCGACGGCCACGAGCAGGACGAGGGAGCAGACGAGCAGAAGTTCGTTGAGCTGGTGGACAGTCAGTGGCCGTTCCTTCCCTCACGTGCGGCTGGATCGTTCCTCCAGCGGCAAGGTACTTCGTTACCTTACCTAATCTTTAACGCTTTCTTGACGCCCTCTTTGCTTCTCCTCGCTCATCAGTACGGTTCTCTTCCTGACACCGCGTCCGGGCCGTCCGGACGCTGCGCCTAAGGTTGCTCCCGTACTCCAGGACCACCCTGCCCCTCGAAGGACAGCGATGCCCTCCAACACGACCGCGCCCCCCGGCAAGAAGACCGCCAAGAAGAAAGGGCGGCGCGCCCGCCTGATCCTCGTCGTCCTGGTCCTCGCACTGGTCGCGGGCATCGGCTTCGGCGGGTACTGGGGTGTCAGCACCGTCCGGGCCTCGTTCCCGCAGACGACCGGCGAGATCCGACTCGACAAACTCTCCGCCGACGTCGAGGTGAAGCGCGACGCCAACGGCGTCCCGCAGATCTACGCCGACAACGAGACCGACCTCTTCCGCGCCCAGGGCTACGTCCAGGCGCAGGACCGGTTCTACGAGATGGACGTCCGCCGGCACGTGACCGCGGGCCGGCTCTCCGAGATGTTCGGCGAGAGCCAGGTCGACACCGACGCCTTCCTGCGCACCCTCGGCTGGCGCCGGGTCGCGCAGCAGGAGTACGACAAGGTCCTGTCGCCGGAGACGAAGAAGTACCTCCAGGCGTACGCGGAGGGCGTCAACGCCTACCTGAAGGACCGCGCGCCGGAGGACGTCTCCGTCGAGTACGCGGCGCTCGGCCTCACCAACGACTACGCGATCGAGCCGTGGACCCCGGTCGACTCGGTGTCCTGGCTCAAGGCGATGGCCTGGGACCTGCGCGGCAACATGCAGGACGAGATCGACCGCTCGCTGATGACGAGCCGGCTGAACGCGAAGCAGATCAAGCAGCTGTACCCGGAGTACCCGTACGCGCTGCACCAGCCGATCCTGGACAAGGGCGCGGTCGACGCGTCCACCGGGAAGTTCGACCCGAAGGCCGACGCGACCGAGGGCGACGGCACCACCACCGGGGACACCCCGGGCGCGGGTCCCGGCCGTGCGAGCGGCGGCGTGAGCTCCCAGCTCGGCGCCCTCTCCGAGGTCCTCGACACCGTCCCCGCCCTGCTCGGCCCGAACGGCAACGGCATCGGCTCGAACTCCTGGGTCGTCGCCGGGCGGCTCACCACCTCCGGCAAGCCGCTGCTCGCCAACGACCCGCACCTCGCGCCCCAGCTGCCGTCCCTCTGGTACCAGATGGGCCTGCACTGCCGCTCCGTCTCGGCCACCTGCCGCTACGACGTCGCCGGCTACACCTTCTCCGGCATGCCCGGCGTGATCATCGGCCACAACGACAAGATCGCCTGGGGCCTCACCAACCTCGGCGCCGACGTGACCGACCTCTACCTGGAGAAGATCGGCCCCGACGGCTACCTCGTCGACGGCAAGGTCAAGCCCTTCAAGAGCCGCGAGGAGATCATCAAGGTCGCCGGCGGCAGCGACCGGAAGATCACCGTCCGCTCCACCGAGCACGGCCCGCTCGTCTCCGACCGCTCCTCCGACCTGGAGAAGGTCGGCCAGAAGGCCCCCGTCGGCAACTCCGCCCCGGACCGCGGCACCGGCTACGGCGTCTCCCTCCAGTGGACCGCGCTCCAGCCCGGCCACTCGATGGACGCCGTCTTCGCCCTCGACCGCGCCAAGGACTTCAAGACCTTCCGGGCGGCCGCCAAGTACTTCGAGGTCCCGTCCCAGAACCTGATCTACGCCGACACCGAGGGCAACATCGGCTACCAGTCCCCGGGCACGATCCCGCAGCGGAAGAAGGGCGACGGCACCCTGCCCGCGCCCGGCTGGGACTCCTCGTACGGATGGAGGAGCACCATCCCCTTCGAGAAGCTGCCCTACGAGTACAACCCGCGGCGCGGCTACATCGTCACCGCCAACCAGGCCGTGATCGACCAGAAGACCTACCCCGACCTGCTCACCAAGGACTGGGGCTACGGCTCGCGCAGCCAGCGGATCAACGACCTCATCGAGTCGAAGACCAAGGACGGCGGCAAGATCTCGCCGGACGACATGCGGACCATGCAGACGGACAACCGCAGCGAGATCGCGACCCTGCTCAACCCGCTCCTGCTGAAGATCGACATCGCCGACCCGCAGGTCCGTGAGGCGCAGAAGCTCCTCGAAGGCTGGGACTACACCCAGGAGCCCGACTCGGCCGCCGCCGCCTACTTCAACGCGGTCTGGCGCAACGTCCTCAAGCTCGCCTTCGGCAACAAGCTGCCCAAGGAACTGCGCGCCGAGGGCGACTGCATCAGCGTCCGCCCGGCCCAGGCCACCGGCCCGGTCGACGAGCAGAACAAGCTCGTCCGCGAGTGCGGCGAGCGCGACCCCGACTCGGCGCAGCCGGACGGCGGCGACCGCTGGTACGAGGTGGTCCGCCCGCTCCTCAAGCAGGAGAAGAACGAGTGGTGGAAGACCCCGGGCAACCGTCTGGACCCGGCCACCGAGACCCGTGACCAGCTGCTCGCCCGCGCCATGAAGGACGCCCGCTGGGAGCTGACCGCGAAGCTCGGCAAGGACGTCTCCACCTGGAGCTGGGGCCGGCTGCACCAGCTGACCCTGAAGAACCAGACCCTCGGCACCGCGGGCCCCGGCGTCGTGCAGCAGCTCCTCAACCGCGGCCCGTGGAACCTGGGCGGCGGTGAGGCGGCCGTCGACGCCACCGGCTGGAACGCGGCCGGCGGCTACGAGGTCATCTGGGTGCCGTCGATGCGGATGGTCGTGAACGTCGGCGACTGGGACAAGTCCCGCTGGGTCAACCTGACCGGCGCCTCCGGGCACGCCTTCCACTCGAACTACACCGACCAGACGGACACCTGGGCGAAGGGCGAGCTGTACGACTGGGCCTACGGCAAGGCGGCGGTCGACGCGGCGGCGAAGGACACGCTCACGCTGAAGCCCTGAACCGGGTGACCCCCTCCGGGGTCACCACCGCTTGCACGGGGTGGTCGTGCGGTTCCTCCGGGACCCGGGCGACCACCTCGTTCGCGTACAGGAGCACCACCAGGGCCGGATCCACGCCCGCGCGTGCGAGCCGGGCCAGGACCCGGTCGTACGAGCCGCCGCCCCGCCCCAGCCGCATCCCTCGCCCGTCGACCGCGAGGCCCGGCAGCAGCACGGTGTCGGCGGCGCACACCGCCTCGGGGCCCAGCCGGGGCCCGGTCGGTTCGAGCAGGCCGCGGCCGGCCTTCGCCAGCGCCTCCGGTCCCTCGTACGCCGCCCAGTCCAGGTCGTTGTCGGGCAGCAGGACCGGGAGCAGGACCCGCACCCCGCGCGCGTGGAGGGCGTCGAGCAGCGCGCGCGTGCCCGGTTCGCGGCCCACCGACACATAGGCGGCGACGGTGGCCGCCCCCGAGAGTTCGGCCAGTTCCATTCCGTGCGCGGCGAGGGATTCGGCCGCGTCCGCGACGAGAAGGGGGGTCAGTGCGGCGCGGGTGCCCAGAAGTCGGCTGCGCAGCAGGGTCTTTTCGGACATCTCAGGTGTCATGCCGGCCTCATGTACATATACGGAATTCTTGTAACTGTCTTTATGTGGAGGAAGTTAACCGAAGCCACATCTTCCTCTCATTCCGAACGGCTAAGGTGCACCGCATGAATCAGTCGTTCCCCAGGCTCGGTCGGATCAGCAAGGCTGTCATCCCCGCCGCCGGTCTCGGCACCCGCTTCCTGCCGGCGACGAAGGCGACCCCGAAGGAGATGCTGCCGGTCGTCGACAAGCCGGCCATCCAGTACGTCGTCGAGGAGGCCGTCGCGGCCGGCCTCTCCGACGTCCTGATGATCACCGGCCGGAACAAGCGGCCCCTGGAGGACCACTTCGACCGGAACTACGAGCTGGAGGAGGCCCTCCTCCGCAAGGGCGACGAGGAACGCCTCTCCAAGGTCCAGGAGTCCAGCGACCTCGCCACCATGCACTACGTCCGCCAGGGCGCCCCGCGCGGCCTCGGCCACGCCGTGCTGTGCGCCGCCCCGCACGTCGGTGACCAGCCCTTCGCGGTGCTCCTCGGCGACGACCTGATCGACCCGCGCGACCCGCTGCTCGCGCGGATGGTGGAGGTGCAGGAGCGGGAGGGCGGCAGCGTCATCGCCCTGATGGAGGTCGAGCCCTCGCAGATCCACCTCTACGGCTGCGCGGCGGTCGAGCCGACCGGCGACTCGGACGTGGTGAAGGTGACGGACCTGGTCGAGAAGCCGGATCCGGGCGAGGCGCCCAGCAACTACGCGATCATCGGCCGTTACGTCCTGGATCCAGCCGTTTTCGACACCCTGCGGGAGACCGAGCCGGGCCGCGGCGGCGAGATCCAGCTGACCGACGCCCTGCAGAAACTCGCCTGGGACGAGAAGCTCGGCGGCCCCGTGCACGGCGTCGTGTTCAAGGGGCGCCGCTATGACACCGGCGACCGCGGCGACTATCTGCGTGCCATTGTCAGACTCGCGTGCGAACGTGAAGATCTGGGACCGGACTTCCGGGCCTGGCTCCGGAGATATGTCAGCGAGGAGATGTAGCACCTTGAGCAGCAGTGCGGCACACGAGCACGAGCACGACCACGGGGCGGGCGCGCCGGACCCCTGCGCGGGCCCGGCCCGCGGCCTGTGGTCGGTGGACGAGCACCTCGCCGACATCCTCGCGACGGTCTCCCCGCTCGAACCGATCGAGCTGCAACTCCTCGACGCCCAGGGCTGCGTCCTCGTCGAGGACGTGACGGTGCCGGCCGCGCTGCCCCCCTTCGACAACAGCTCCATGGACGGCTACGCGGTCCGGGTCGCCGATGTCGCCGGGGCCACCGAGGAGTTCCCCGCCGTCCTCACCGTCATCGGCGACGTCGCCGCGGGCGCCGGCGGCCTGCCCGAGGTCGGCCCCGGCCAGGCCGCCCGGATCATGACCGGCGCCCCGCTGCCGCCCGGCGCCGAGGCCGTCGTCCCCGTCGAGTGGACCGACGGCGGTACGGGCGGGGGCGCCGCCACCGGCATGACCGCCGCCAGCACCGCCCCCGAGGGCGCCGCGGGCGAGGTCCGGGTCCACCGCTCCGCCGAGGCCGGCGCCCACGTCCGCAGAGCGGGCAGCGACGTACGGGCCGGGGAGCTCGCCCTCGCGGCCGGCACGGTCCTCGGGCCGCCGCAGATCGGCCTGCTCGCCGCGATCGGCCGCGGCACCGTCAAGGTCCGCCCCCGCCCCCGGGTGGTCGTCCTCTCCACCGGCAGCGAGCTCGTCCAGCCCGGGGAGCCGCTCGGCGAGGGCCAGATCCACGACTCCAACAGCTTCGCGCTCGCCGCCGCCGCGCGGGACGCCGGCGCCCTGGCCTACCGGGTGGGGGCCGTCGCCGACGACGCGGAGTCGCTGCGCGCCACCATCGAGGACCAGCTCATCCGGGCCGACCTGATCGTCACCACGGGCGGGGTGAGCGTCGGCGCGTACGACGTGGTGAAGGAGGCGCTGACCGCCGACGGACAGGTCGACTTCCGCAAGCTCGCCATGCAGCCGGGCAAGCCCCAGGGCTTCGGCGCGGTCGGCACCGAGCAGATCCCGCTGCTCGCCCTGCCGGGGAACCCGGTCTCCTCGTACGTCTCCTTCGAGCTGTTCGTGCGCCCCGCGATCCGCGCCCTGATGGGCGTCGAGGACCTGCACCGGCCCACGGTCCGGGCCGTCCTCGCCGCCGACGAGCCCCTCTCGTCCCCGGCGGGCCGCCGCCAGTTCCTCCGCGGCACGTACGACCGTGCGGCGGGCACCGTCACACCCGTGGGCGGTGCCGGTTCCCACCTGATCGCGGCCCTCGCCCACGCGGACTGCCTGCTCGTGGTCCCGGAGGAGACGCGGAACGTGGAGCCGGGCACCGAGCTGGAAGTGGTCCTCCTGGGCTGAGGGGGCGACGCTGGGGGTACGGTGTCGTCCTTCACACAGCGACCGGGAGTGTCACGGCCATGAGCACGCAGCAAGGTCTCACCCACATCGACGAGGCGGGCGCGGCCCGCATGGTCGACGTATCGGCGAAGGACGTCACGTCCCGCACCGCCCGCGCCAGCGGGCGGGTCCTCGTCTCGCCGCGCGTGATCGAGCTGCTGCGCGGCGAGGGCGTCCCGAAGGGCGACGCGCTCGCCACCGCCCGCATCGCGGGGATCATGGGCGCCAAGAAGACCCCGGACCTCATCCCGCTCTGCCACCCGCTGGCCGTCTCGGGCGTCACCCTGGACCTGGCGGTCACGGACGACGCGGTCGAGATCCTGGCGACGGTGAAGACCACGGACCGCACGGGCGTCGAGATGGAGGCCCTCACGGCGGTCTCGGTGGCGGCCCTGACCGTCGTCGACATGGTGAAGGCGGTCGACAAGGGCGCGGTCATCTCCGACGTACGGGTGGAGGAGAAGACGGGCGGCAAGTCGGGCCACTGGACGAGGGCCGAGGCGTGACGCGCGCGGGCCGGGTGGCCGCCACGCACGAGGAGCAGACGGAGGCCGCCCCCGAGGAGGTCCCGGCCGCGGCCTACCGCGCGCTCGTCGTCACCGCCTCCAACCGGGCGTCGGCCGGGGTGTACGAGGACAAGGGCGGTCCGCTGATCGCCGAGGGCCTGACCCGGATGCGCTTCGCCGTGGACGGCCCGCAGGTCGTCCCGGACGGGGCGCCGGTGGAGGCGGCCCTGCGGGCAGGGGTCGACGCCGGGTACGACGTGATCGTCACGACCGGCGGTACGGGCATCTCGCCCACCGACGAGACGCCCGAGGTGACCCGCCGGGTCCTGGAGCGGGAGATCCCGGGCATCCCGGAGGCGATCCGCGCGTACGGGAGGGAGAAGGTGCCGACGGCGGCGCTCTCCCGGGGGCTCGCGGGGGTCGCGGGCTCCACGCTGATCGTGAACCTGCCCGGGTCCCCGGGCGGGGTCCGCGACGGGCTCGCCGTGCTCGAGCCGCTGCTGCGCCACGCCGTCGACCAGATCCGCGGCGGCGACCACCCGAGAGCGTCGTGATCCCGTCCTGGCCGGTGGTGCTCGTCGACGGCGACGTACTGCTCCGACCGATAAAGATGCGCGACCAGGCGGCCTGGCGCGAGGTGAACCGGCGCAACCGCGAGTGGCTGCGGCCCTGGGAGGCGACGGTTCCGCCGCCGCCTCCGGGCGGCCCGGTCGCGCACCGGCCGACGTACCGTCAGATGGTGCGTCATCTGCGGTCGGAGGCGAACGCCGGCCGGATGCTGCCGTTCGTGATCGAGTACCGGGGGCGGCTCGTCGGCCAGTTGACGGTCGCCGGGATCACGTGGGGCTCGATGTGCTCGGGGCACGTGGGGTACTGGGTGGACAGCGAGGTGGCCGGGCGCGGGGTGATGCCGACGGCGGTCGCGCTCGCCGTCGACCACTGCTTCCGCGTGGTGGGGCTGCACCGCATGGAGGTGTGCATCCGCCCGGAGAACGGGCCTTCGCGCCGGGTGGTGGAGAAGCTCGGTTTCCGCGAGGAGGGCCTGCGGCCCCGCTATCTCCACATCGACGGCGCGTGGCGGGACCATCTGGTCTTCGCGCTGACGGCGGAGGAGGTGCCGGAGGGGCTGCTGCGCCGCTGGCATCACGCAAGAATGCAATAAGTGTTCGAATTTAATCGTCAGTTGGCGGTCAATCGATCGGAACAATCACAAAAAAGTTCAGTGATATCAGCCAGATCGTGCGACACACCGGGCCAATTGGCCGATGCGTGTTACAGAACCCCTCTACCGTGTGAGGCGTGAGCAGCAGCGGCCTCATCTACGCAGTCATCGTCGGGGCCTGGGCCGCCTACTTGGTGCCGATGTGGCTCCGCAGGCAGGACGAGCTGAACGAAGCCCGTCCGACGGAACGCTTCAGCACCGCCATCCGGCTGCTTTCCGGACGGGCGGGCATGGAGCGCCGGTACGCCAAGGAGCTCAAGGAGCGGGACCGTACGGCGGAGGGACCGACGCCCGACGTGGACCCGGACGCGGAGACCGAGCATCTGAGCTCGGTCGACGTCCGGGCCTTCTCCGCGCCCGCGGCCAGGACGGAAGCGCGCCTGGAGCTCCCGGAACCCGAACCGGAACCCGAGCCGGAACCGGCGCCCGAACCGGCGCCCGCGCCGGCCCGGCCCGCCCCGGGAGCCGCCGAGCGCGCCCGCCGCGGCAAGGTCCTCGCCCGGCGCCGCCGGACCACGACGCTCCTCTTCGCCGCCTTCACCCTCGGCGCGGTCGTCGCGGCCGTCGGCGGCATCGCCTTCCTGTGGGCCCCGGCGGTCCCCGCGCTGCTCCTCAGCGCGTACATCGTCCACCTGCGGATCCAGGAACGCCGCCGCTTCGTGTACGTGATGGACCGGCGGCGCGCCGAGGCGGCCGCCGCCCGGCTGCGCGAGAGCCGGCGCCCGGCCCCGACGCCGGAGCCGGAGGCCGAGCAGGCCCCGGCGGTCACCCCGCAGGAGGCGGACCGGCGCGCCCTGGTCGAGCAGACGGACCACGCGGAGTGGGTGGACCAGCAGCGCGAGCGCGGCCCGGCCCGCGGCGACAGCTGGGACCCGGTCCCGGTGCCGCTCCCCACGTACGTCACCGCCCCGGTCGCCCCGCGCGCCACGAGCGGCATCGACATCACGGACCCGGAGACCTGGAGCGCGGCCCGCTCCTCCACGGCGGCCGACCCGACCCCGGCGCCGTCCCCCGCGCCCCGCCAGCGGACCACCCCGCCGCGCCGGGGCCGCGACCACGGCCGGACCCCGCTCTTCGACCAGTACGCGGACGACGACCGCCCCCGCGCGGCCAACGAATGACCCCCGGCCGGGGGCCCGCGACGGCCCCCGGCTGACCTGCGAGGGAAGCGATTTTTGTTCTTCCCGATCGGGATGCTAATGTTTCACACGTCGCAAGGGCCTGTGGCGCAGTCTGGTAGCGCACCTCGTTCGCATCGAGGGGGTCTGGGGTTCAAATCCCCACAGGTCCACAGACAACGAGATCCCGCCCGGTCGAAAGACCGGGCGGGATCTTCGTCGTTCAGGGGTTCTTCGCGGTCCGTCAGGCGCCTGCCGTCGCCACGGCCGTCAGCCAGGCGTTCCAGTCGCTCTCGTAGTCCAGCGAGGTGAGGTGGGCACGCGCGGCGGCCCAGTTCCCGCTGCGGTAGTGGCCGAGTACGGTGGCCACGTCCGCCGGGTGCCTCTCGACCATGTAGCGGGCGGCGAGGTAGCCCCAGGAGTAGGTGCGGCTGACGTCGCTGTTGGCGTAGGTGGTGTCGAACAGCGTGCGCAGGGAGTACGTGTGCTTGCCGGCCTCGGCGATGGCGTTGGTGTACGTGACGCCGCGGTAGGAGTAGGAGACGTACTCCGCTATGCCCTCGCCCCACCACACGGTGGGGGTGCTCTGGCTCGCCTCGAAGTCGCCGTACAGGTCGAAGCGGCCGTCGAGGTAGTGGGTGTACTCGTGGTTGAGGTTCCAGATCTGCCAGCCGGGGCTCACGTCGGTGCGCTCGTAGCAGATGAAGCGCGGCTGGTTGCCCGTCCTGGCGGGGTCTCCCTCCAGGTACATGCCGCCGTTGTTCGTGTCGATGCCGTAGATCCTGCCCGCGTAGGCCTTGTAGTCGGCGCTCGAGTTGAAGACGTCGACCTCCAGGGTGGTGTTGCGGTCGTCCGCCACCGGACCCGGGTCGTTCACCACGCCGTGGAAGTAGGCGTCCTGGTTGGCCAGGCTCGCGCAGGTCGCCGCCAGCTGGGCGGCGGTCATCTCCTGGGCCCGGATCCGGAGGGAGGGGCCGCAGTCGTGGACGATCGGCAGGATCCGTGATTCCAGCCTGCCGCCGGTGGTGCCGGTCGCGCCGGGGTTGCCCTTGGCGATGCCGTGGGCCGGGCGCTGGGCCGGGTCCGCGAAGGCGTGGCCCGGCTCGGGTTCGGCCTGGGCGGCCTGGGCGGGAGCGGCCGCGAGGGTGGCGGCGAGCAGGGCGGTGGCGAGGGCCATGATGCGCAAGACGCACTCCTGGTAGGGGAGTTGGGGTCCCGTCCTGGACGGGCTGCGCAGTAAAATGGCACATGTCACATGGCTTGAACAGTCCTGCGGACGCAGAAATCCCGCCCGATCGGGGGATCGGGCGGGATCTCAGGGGTTCCGGTCGCTGCCGGAGGCCTCAGTTCAGCGGCTTCGCGAAGCAGCGGCTGAGCTCGCTGTGGCGGTAGTGGCCGAACTTGGTGCAGGGCTCGTAGCCGCTGGAGGTGTAGAGGGCGATGGCCTCGGGCTGCTCGGTGCCCGTCTCCAGGACCATGCGGACGCGGCCGGCGGCGCGGGCGTCGGATTCCAGGGCCGCGAGGATGCGGCGGGCCAGACCGAGACCGCGTGCCTCGGGTATCACGTACATGCGCTTCAGCTCGGCGTCGCCGTCCGCGTAGCCCTCGTCGTTCTCGTCCTGGGTGCGCCAGCCGCCCGTGGCGACCGGCCGGCCCTCGGGGTCGTACGCGAGGAGGTAGAGGCCGCGGGGCGGCACGAACATTCCGGCGTCCAGCGGTGTGGCGTCGCCCTCGTCGCCGTAGCGGGCGGCGTACTCCGCCTGGACCGCGTCGTTGAGTTTGACGGCGTCGGGGTGGTCATAAGGCGTGGGCTGGATGTTCATGCGATGGATCGTACTTCTATGCGATGGCCATTGTCTGTATTCTCCCGGGATGCTCACTGTCACGACCGCGAATGTCAACGGACTCCGTGCCGCCGCCAAGAAGGGCTTCGTCGAGTGGCTGGCCGGCACCTCCGCCGATGCCGTCTGCCTCCAGGAGGTCCGCGCCGAGGAGGCGCAGCTGCCCGAGGAGGTGCGCAGCCCCGAGGGCTGGTTCACCGTCCACGCCCCCGCCGCCGCCAAGGGGCGCGCGGGTGTGTCGCTCTACACCCGGCGCGAGCCCGACGCCGTCCGGATCGGGTTCGGGTCCGCCGAGTTCGATTCCAGCGGCCGCTACGTCGAGGCCGACCTGCCCGGCGTGACCGTCGCCAGCCTCTACCTGCCCTCCGGCGAGGTCGGCACCGAGCGCCAGGACGAGAAGTACCGGTTCCTGGGCGAGTTCCTGCCGTACCTCAAGGAGCTCAGGACCCGCGCCGCCGCCGACGGCCGCGAGGTCGTCGTCTGCGGCGACTGGAACATCGCCCACCGCGAGGCCGACCTCAAGAACTGGAAGTCCAACAAGAAGAACGCCGGCTTCCTGCCCGAGGAGCGGGAGTGGCTCTCCCGCGTCCTCGACGAGGCGGACGGGGGCTACGTGGACGTCGTGCGCGCCCTGCACCCCGAGCAGGAGGGGCCCTACTCCTGGTGGTCCTACCGCGGGCGCGCCTTCGACAACGACAGCGGCTGGCGCATCGACTACCAGATGGCCACCCCCGGACTCGCCGCCAAGGCCGTCAAGGCCTATGTCGAGCGGGCCGCCACGCACGGGGAGCGGTGGAGCGATCACGCGCCCGTCACCGCCGTCTACGAGGTCTAGTACGGTGCTGTGCCATTGACGGCACCGGGTGGGGGCATCGTTGAGCGCGCGCATTCTCATCGCCGAGGACGACGAAAAACAGTCACGGCTGATTCGGATCTATCTGGAACGGGAGGGGAATTCCGTCCAGGTCGTCGCGGACGGACGCGCCGCACTGGAGCGTGTGCGTTCCGTACGGCCCGATCTCGTCGTTCTCGATGTGATGCTGCCCTTCGTCGACGGGCTCGACGTGTGCCGCATTCTCCGCTCCGAGGGATCCGACGTACCGATCCTGCTGCTCACCGCCCGCAGCACCGAGGAGGACATGCTCCTCGGCCTCGACCTCGGCGCCGACGACTACCTCACCAAGCCGTACAGCCCCCGTGAGCTCACCGCCCGGGTCCGCGCCCTGCTCCGCCGGTCCCGGGCGACCGGCGCCGCCGCCCGCGACGAGCTCCTTACCGTCGGCGCGGTCGAGCTCGACACCGCCCGCTTCGAGGTCCGGGTCGCCGGCCGGCCGGTCGCCCTCACCTCGAAGGAGTTCTCCCTCCTGGAGGTCCTGGCCCGCGAGCCGGGCCGGGTCTTCACCCGCGCGCAGCTCATCGAGCGGGTCTTCGGCTTCGACAGCGACGTCCTGGAGCGCACGGTCGACGTCCACGTCCGCAACCTCCGGCTGAAGATGGAGGACGATCCCGGCCGGCCCCGCCGACTGGAGACCGTGTACGGGCGGGGATACCGGCTCTCCGACTTCTCCGACGGAGCCTCATGAGCTTCCGGCTGCGGGTCTTCTCGCTCGTCCTGCTCGTCGCCGTGGCCGCCAGCGGCGCCACCGCCTGGCTGACCCTGCGGCAGCTCACCGGACAGGTCCGCGAGTCCGCCGCCGCCGACCGCCAGTCCATCGCCGCCATCACCGAGGAGCTGCGCGCCTACGGAGCCGGCCACGGCACCTGGGAGGGCGTCGCCGCCACCGTCCGCACCCTCGCCGAGGAGACCGGGCAGCGCATCCGGATCAGCACCGACCGGCAGGGCCAGCTCGCCGACTCCGACACCCTCCTCGGCCGCGACCCGCGCCCCGGCAGCACCGCCCCCGCGCTGCTCGTCGACCCGAGGCCCCAGCTGGACTTCCCCCAGGTCTGGGAAGCCGGCTCGATGCGCAAGGTGACGCCCTCCGTCATCAAGCGGTACGGCGACAACGTCACCTACGCGGCCTGCCTGACCCGGCTCGGACAGCAGGTCACCGTCCTGCCCGGCAAGTTCGGCATGCCGCTCTACCGGGGCGGCGGGAACACCCCGGCCGGCACGCCCTGCGCCGACTCCGGCTCCGACAGCCCGCGCCGGGCCGACATCACCGCGGCCGAGGCCTGCCGCGCCCCGGGGCACGCCGAAGCGCTCGCCTGTCTGCGCCGGGTCTTCACCGAACGCACCGCCGCCCTCGGCCCGCAGCCGCTGACCGTGCGGCTCGGCGCCGTCGACGACGCCGGACAGACCCTGGCCGCGGGCCCCACCGCGCTCGTCGCCGCCGGGGTCGCCGCCGCCGTGCTCGCCTGCGCGCTGCTCCTCGGCCGGGCCGTCCTGCGCCCCGTACGCGCCCTCACGGCGGCCTCCCGGGGGCTCGGCGGGGGCGACCTCGGGCGCAGGGTGCCCGCCTCCGGCAAGGACGAGATCGCGGAGCTCGGCCGCTCCTTCAACCGGATGGCCGGCTCCCTCCAGGGCAGCGAGGAGCGGCAGCGCCGGCTCGTCGGGGACATCGCCCACGAGCTGCGCACCCCCCTCGCGAACCTGCGCGGCTATCTGGAGGCCCTCCGCGACGGCGTCCTGGAGGCCGACGCCGAGCTGCTCGACTCGCTCCACGAGGAGGTGCTGCTCCAGCAGCGGATCGTGGACGACCTCCAGGACCTGGCGCTGGCCGAGGCGGGCGCCCTCACGTACCACCGCAGGCCGCTGGACGCGCGGGAGCTGGTCGAGGCCTGCCGGACCGCGCACAGCGCCCGGGCCGCGGCGGCCGGGGTCGCCCTGGAGGTGGCGGGCGCCGCCCCCGGCACCGTACGGCTGCACGGGGACCCGGACCGGCTGCGCCAGGCCCTCGGGAACCTCGTCGGCAACGCGGTGCGGCACACGCCCCCCGGGGGCCGTGTGCGGCTCGCACTGGACGAGCGGGACGAGCGGGTGCGGATCGCGGTCGCGGACACCGGCAGCGGCATCCCGGCCGCCGATCTGCCGTACCTCTTCGACCGCTTCTGGCGGGCGGACGCGGCCCGCGGGCGGGCCACCGGCGGCAGTGGGCTCGGTCTCTCGATCGCCCGGCAGATCGTGGCGGACCACCACGGGGCCGTCGAGGTGACGTCCGAGGTGGGCGTGGGGTCCGTGTTCACGGTGGTGCTGCCGGCCCCGCGGGGCGGGGCCGGCGGCGGGGTGCGGGATCAACAGGGAACGTTGGACCCGTAGCCGTTCAGCAAGCTGTCCTTGATCCAGCCGGAGATGCCGGTGGTGTTGTCGCGGACGTGCGACCACGTGCCGTCCTGGCCGGCCACCCAGCAGTGCAGGGTGAGGCCGTGGCTCGCCTGCGCCTGGCCGAGCGCGACGCACTCGGTCGTGGGGCCGCTGCGGATGTTCACGTAGTCCGTGTTCGTGCCGCCGGCCCGGCCGTCCCTGTTGGACCAGCCGGGGCTGGAGCAGGCGGCGGCACCGTCCGGGGCGGCCACGGCCGCCGTCGTGGGCAGGACCAGGCCGCCGGTGGCCGCGACGGCGCCGAGGGCCACCGCGGCGAGCTTCGTCCGAAGACGCATCGATCTCTCCTGAACTCGTGGTCGTTCCGTCCGGCGGTGTGCCGGACGGGCGGGTTCGTTCGAGTGCGGGGAAAGAATTGCCCGGAGGAGGGAAATCGTTCAACGGGCGGACAGGGCGTCGGCTTCTTTTCGGTGGTGGATATCCGGCGGGGGTGGCGCGGGTATTTCGGGAGTAATGCGGGCGCCGGACGGAGGGGCTTCGGAATTCCGGTCCCCGGGCCCGTGGAGCCCGTGACGGGGGTGTGGGGAGCCGGTCATTCGCTTCCGGTCCGCCGGAATTCCGGGATCCGGGCCCCGGGGGAATCGGGGGGAAGCAGCGGGAAACGACGGGAAGCGGCCAACCCGGCCCGGGGCGGCGCCCGACCGAGGTTGGCCGCTTCCGGCGGGGCGCGCGGGCCGTGCGGGCGGTGCGCGACGTGGCCCGGCTCGCCAGGTGTCGGCCCCTTCCGGCGGGCCGTGCTGCCTCACGTGCCGGACAGCGCCACCGTCGGGGCCAGTCGGCTCGCTCGTACCGCCGGATAGAGGCCCGCGATCATCCCGATCACCAGCGTCGCCCCCACCCCGGCCGCCGTCGCCCACGCCGGGACGACCGTCGGCCAGCCCCGGCTCACCGCGTACGCGGCCGTGATCACCGTCCCCAGGACGGTCCCGCCTAGACCGCCGATCACCGACAGGAGCAGGGACTCCGTGACGAACTGCGTGCGGATCTGGCCCCGGGTGGCGCCGAGCGCCCGGCGCAGCCCGATCTCGGGGCGCCGTTCGAGGACGGAGATCACCATCGTGTTCCCGACGCCGACCCCGCCGACGAGCAGCGCGACCCCGCCGAGGCCGAGGAGCAGACCGGTCAGCGTCGACTCGGTGGCCTCGCGGGCCGCGAGCGCGTCCGAGGGCCGGGAGACCCGCACCTCCGCGGGCTTCGCCGGGTTCGCCGTGGCCGGCAGCACCGCCCGTACCGCCGCGACGGCACGGTCCTCGGCGCGGACGTAGACCGTCGACGGATGGCCGTCGAACCGCAGGTACGTCCGGGCCGCGGGCCCGCCGACGAGCGCCGCGCCGTCCAGCTCCGGGGCCAGCGGTACGGGGTCGAGGACGCCGACCAGGGAGAACCAGCGGCCGCCGATCCACAGCCGGGTCCCCGGGGTGTACACGTCGAGCCGCTGGGCGGCCGTCGCGCCGAGCACCACCGCCGGGTAGCGCTCGGTCGCCGCGTCCAGCCAGCGGCCCCGGCCCATCCGGCCGCCGACCGCCGGGAGCAGGCCCTCGTCCGCCGCCAGGACGGAGAGGGAGCCGGTGCGGCCGACCGCGATCCGCTCGTTGCGGTAGACCTTCGCGTCGATCGCGCCGGTGGCGGCGACCTCCCGGACCGGCGGGATGCGGTCGATCATGCGGGCCGCCTCGGCCGGGAGCTTCGTCTGCTGCCCGCCCAGGGTGGCGCCGGGCTCGACCCGCAGCAGGTTGGTGCCGAGCGCGTCGAGGCGGCGGTCCACCTCCGCCTGGCCCGAGCCGGAGATGCCGACCACCGCGATCATGGCGGCGACGCCGATCGCGATGCCGAGCGCGGAGAGGAACACCCGCAGCGGGCGGGTGCGCAGGCCGGTGCCGCCGAGCCGGACGACGTCGGCGGGGCGCAGCCGGGCCGGGCGGAGGGCGGTGCCTCGCCGCCCGGTGCCTCTTCCTCGCTGGGCGGGGATCATCCGTGGGCTCCGATCGCGGGAGAGCCGTCGGTTTCCGTGGAGGTGTCCGCGACCACCGTGCCGTCGCGCATCTCGATACGGCGGGGCAGCGCGGCTGCGATCTCCCGGTCGTGGGTGATGACGACGACGGTCGTGCCCGAGGCGTGCAGCTCCCGCAGCAGCGCCAGGACGGCCGCCCCCGACGCCGAGTCCAGGTTCCCCGTCGGCTCGTCCGCGAGCAGGACCGCGGGTCCGCCGACCACCGCCCGTGCCACGGCGACCCGCTGGCGCTCGCCGCCCGAGAGCTGGTGCGGCAGGTGGTGGACCCGGTGGCTCAGCCCGACCCGGTCCAGGGCCGCCGCCGCCCGCGCCCGGCGGCGGCGCAGCGGGATCCCCGCGTACAGCAGGCCGTCGGCGACCGAGTCCAGGACCGGGACGCCGACCGCCAGGTGGAACTGCTGGAAGACGAAGCCGATCCGGGTGGCCCGCAGTGCCGACACCTCCCGGTCCGTCAGCTCCGCCACGTCGTGGCCGTCGACCAGGACGTGGCCCGCCGAGGGCCGGTCGAGGCTGCCCATCAGGTTCAGCATGCTGGACTTGCCGGAGCCCGACGGGCCGACGATCGCGACGAGTTCGCCGCGCCGGACGCGCAGGCTCACGTCCCGGACCGCGGTCACCCCGCCGGGGTACGTCTTCGAGACCTCCCGGAACTCCACGACGGCGTTCACTGCGGGATCCTCACCTTCAGGCCCTCGCGCAGCGCCGGGCCGCTCACCTCGACCATGCCGTCGGCGAAGAGGCCCGTGCGGGCGGTGACGAAGCGGCCGTCCTCGGTCTCCAGGCCGTGTCCGCCCTCGGCGAGCGCCACCAGGGCCGCGACCGGGACGGTCAGGACGTTCTCGCGCTTCCTGCCCACGTACTCGACGGAGACCGGACCGCTCTCCAGGCGGCCCAGGGACCGCTGGTCGGCGAGGGTGATCGTGACCGGGACCGTGGGCGGGCCGCCGCCGCTCCCGCCGTCCCCCTCGGGTGCGGCCGCCTCCTTGCCGACCGAGGCGACCTCGCCCCGCACGGGGGTGCCGTCGGGCAGGCCGACGGTGACCTCGCTGCCGCGCACGGCCCAGGAGGCCTCCGTGGCGGAGGCGTTGACGACGACCTTGCGGGTCGTGCCGGTGTAGCCGAGGACGTTCTCGCCGGCCGCCGCGCCGAGGCGGACGCCCGCGTGGCCGAGGCGGATCCGGCCGGAGGCGTACACGACGTCGCCGAGGGCGATCCGGCCGGTCTCGGGCAGGCCCAGGGACTTCTGCCAGCGCTTGACGGCCCGTGCGGTGCCGGAGGTGAAGTTCTCGTCGACGGTGAAGCCGGTGTAGCCGAGGGCGGCGAGGTTGGACTCGAACTGGAGGACGTCCATGCCGCGGAGGGGCTGCGGGGGAGCGGCGGGAGGGGGCGTGTTCGCGTCCGTGGCGGTGTTCGTGCCCTTGCCGCCGGCCGCACCGCCGTCCGTGCGCCCGTCCGCACCGCCGTCCGTGCGCCCGTCCGCACCGCCGTCCGTGCGCCCGTCCGCGCCGCCGGTCCCGCCTCCCGTGTCCCCCGCCGCCGGAGGGGCCTCGGTGCCGGGCGTCATGCCCAGTTCGCGGTACATCGGAAGCGTCCCGTACAGCAGGACCACCGGCCGGTCGTCCACCCGGAGCAGGGTGTCCCCGCGCTCGGCGGTCGTGCCCGCCTCCGGGAGCCAGGTGACGGTGCCGGAGGCCTTGACCGGCAGAGGGATCTCCGCGCCGAAGCCCAACTGGCCCTCGACCTTGGTGCGTTCGACGAGGGTCTGCCGGCCGACCGCGACCGTGCCGCCCGCCCTCGGCGGGGCGGTGGGACCCTCGCCCCCGCCGCCGCCCAGGCCGAGCCGGCCGACGACGGCGACCGCCGCGACCACGACGCAGGCGGCGGCGACGAGGACGGTACGGCTCCGCCGGCGGCCCGGGGCGCGCGGGGGAGCCGTCCCCTCCTGCCGCGGCTCCACCTCCGCGCCGCCGGCCTCGTCCTCGTCCCTGTCCGTGAAGATTCCGCTCACCGTGCTCAGCCCTTGCCCGGGCCCTGCTCGACGGGGGTGCCGATGATCGGCGCGCAGGTGCGGGCGGCCTGCTTGGCGGCGGCGGTGCCGGAGTTCCACTGGACGTCCCCGTACACGTTGCCGTCGGGCTCGGGGTCGGGGAAGTCGGGGGCGCCGTTCTTCTGCATGCAGTCGGCGAAGTCGAACTGCTTCTTGATCTGTTCGGGGGTGAGCTTGGGGGCGAGCCTGCGCTCGATCTCGGCGGGGACGGGCGGGTTGAGGTCGCTGCACTTCTGCGAAGCCTCGATGAAGGTGGGGTTCTTCTTGAGGACCCTGGCGTCGCCGAGTTCGACCTGGCCGTTCGCGTCGGGGTCGGGGGCGTCCAGGCCGTTCTCGCGCAGGCACTTCACCCAGGCCCGCTTGGCCTCGACGTACGCGGCGGCCTCGTCCTTGCCGCCGCCGTTCCCGCTCCCCGTGGTGGCCTTGCCCGTACCGGCGGAGGAGGTGCCGTCGCCGGCCGTCGGGATCTTCCCCGCGCCGTCGTCCCCGCCGGCGCCGCAGCCGGTCAGCGCGAACGCGGTGACCGCCGCCGCGGCGGCCAGCAGTATCCGGTTCGTCCTCATCGGTTCTCCCGTTCCTCCCGTCGGGCCCGGCCGCGGGCGCGGTGGGCGGACCGACCGTAGGACGGGGGTCATGAAGAACTTTTGAAGAACCTGTCAGGCGATCATGAGGCCGTGTCCGGTGCGCCGGGGGCCTCGCGCAGCCGCCGGTCGAGTGCCATCGACAGTTCCGCCTCCACCACGCTCTTGGCGAGCGGGCGCAGCCGCCACAGGTCGTCGTCCTTGGCGTGGGTGCGCAGGAGTTCGGTGAAGAGTTCGGCGAGCGCGTCGGCGTGTTCGCGGACGCGGGCGCCGGCCTTGAGGACCTCGGCGAGCGGGACGCCCTCGCGGACCAGGGCGGCGGAGACGTCGAGCAGCCGGCGGCTGATGTGGATGATCTCCTCGCCGTCGGTGACGAGGTAGCCGAGGTCGAGCGCGGCGGCGAGGTTCTCGGCGGTGACCTCGCCGGCGAAGTGGTCGGCGAGCTCCTCGGGGGTGAGGCGGACCGGCTCCTCCTCGGAGGGGGCGGGCAGTGCGAGGACCTCGCGGACGTTGCGGCCGCTCTCGAAGGCGGTGGTGAGGTCGGCGATGCCGTTGAGGGTGTGGCCGCGCTCCAGGAGGGCGGCGATGGTGCGCAGCCGGGCCAGGTGGTTGTCGTCGTACCAGGCGATCCGGCCCTCGCGGCGGGGCGGGGGGATCAGGCCGCGCTCGCGGTAGAAGCGCAGGGTGCGCACGGTGATGCCGGCGGCGGAGGCCAGTTCCTCCATGCGGTACTCGCGCACGCCTGCCGCCGCGGTCTCGCGCGGGCCGTCCTGTGCGCCCGTCTCGGGACGTGATCCTTCTGCCACACCCGCCAGCCTATGTTGTACCGCCGGTAACTTTCCCTCGCCGTACCCCTACCGCTCGGTATGCAGCTGCTCTACAGTCCCGACTGTGCCAGTGATTGCTGGCGGAATCTTGGCCGGGCGCACGGGAGGCGGCATGGCGAAGCACGAGCACGTAAGGGTGGCGGTGATCGGGTCGGGATTCGGCGGCATCGGAGCCGCCGTCCGGCTCCGCCGCGAAGGGATCACCGACTTCGTCGTCCTGGAGCGGGCCGACTCCGTGGGCGGCGCCTGGCGTGACAACAGCTACCCCGGCTGCGCCTGCGACGTCCCCTCCCACCTCTACTCCTTCTCCTTCGCGCCCAACCCGGACTGGCCCAGGACCTTCTCCGGACAGCGCCACATCCGCGCCTACCTGGAGCACGTCACCGACACCTTCGGGATCCGGCCGCACCTGCGCCTGAACCACGAGATGCTCACGGCGCGCTGGGACGCGGAGACGCTGCGCTGGGAGATCGAGACCAGTGGCGGCACCTTCAGCGCCGAGGTCCTCGTCTCGGCCGCCGGGCCGCTCTCCGACCCGAAGATCCCGGACATCCCGGGCCTCGCCGACTTCCCCGGCAAGGTCTTCCACTCGGCGCAGTGGGACCACGACTACGACCTGCGCGGCAAGCGCGTCGCCATGGTCGGCACCGGCGCCTCCGCCATCCAGATCGTGCCCGAGATCCAGCGCGAGGTCGGCAGGCTCACCCTCTTCCAGCGCACGCCCCCGTGGGTCATGCCCCGCATGGACCGCGCGATCAGCGGCGCCGAGCGGTGGCTCCACCGCACGCTCCCGGCCACCGCGACCCTGCGCCGGGGCATCCTCTGGGGCATCCGCGAGCTCCAGGTCGGCGCCTTCACCAAGCACCCGAACGAACTCGGCCTCGTCGAGAAGCTCGCCAAGGCCAACATCGCCCGCTCCATCAAGGACCCGGAGCTGCGGGCCAGGCTGACGCCCTCGTACCGCATCGGCTGCAAGCGGATCCTGCTCTCCAACACGTACTACCCGGCGCTCGCCCAGCCGAATGTGGACGTCGTCGCCGCCGGGCTCCGCGAGGTCCGCGGCTCGACCGTGGTCGCCGCCGACGGCACCGAGACCGAGGTCGACGCGATCGTCTTCGGCACCGGCTTCCACGTCACCGACATCCCGATCGCCGAGCGCGTCGTCGGCGCCGAGGGGCACACCCTCGCCGAGTCCTGGAAGGACGGCGTCCAGGTGCTGCGCGGGGCCACCGCCGGCGGCTTCCCCAACCTCATGATGATCATCGGGCCGAACACCGGCCTCGGGAACTCCTCCATGATCCTCATGATCGAGTCCCAGCTGAACTACCTGGCCGACTACCTGCGCCAGCTCGACGTGCTCGGCGGCCGCACCGCCCTCGCCGTCCGCCCCTCCGCCGTCGGCGCCTGGAACCGCAAGGTCCAGGCCCGGATGGAGCGGACCGTGTGGAAGGCGGGCGGCTGCAACAGCTGGTACCTCGACGCCAGCGGCCGCAACACCACCCTGTGGCCGGGCACCACGGCCGAGTTCCGGCGCGAGACCCGGCAGGTCGACCTCTCCGAGTACGAGGTGATCCGCGCCCCCCGGCCGGCGCCCGCGCCCAAGAACCGCTCCGCCCGGAAGAAGGAGACCGCCAAGTGACCCTCCACAGCCTTCCCGCCCCCCGGGCGCTCACCGCCGTCTCCGCCGACGGCACCCCGATCCACGTCGAGGTGTACGGCCCCGAGGACGCGCCCGCCGTCGTCCTCTCCCACGGCTGGACCTGCTCGATCGCCTTCTGGACCGAGCAGATACGGTCCCTCGCCGCCGACCACCGGGTCATCGCCTACGACCAGCGCGGCCACGGCCGGTCCCCCGCGCCCGCCGCGAGCGGCGGCGCCGGCTACTCCACGACGGCGCTCGCCGACGACCTGGAGGCCGTGCTCGCCGCCACCCTCGGCCCCGGCGAGCGGGCCGTCCTCGCCGGTCACTCCATGGGCGGCATGACGATGATGGCCGCCGCCGCGCGGCCCGGCTTCCGGCAGCACGCCGCCGCCGTCCTGCTCTGCTCCACCGGGCCCTCGCGCCTCACCGCCGAGGCCACCGTCGTACCGCTCCGGCCCGGCGGGCTGCGCAGCCGGCTGACCGCGGCCGTCCTCGGCGCGAAGGCACCGCTCGGCCCGGTCAACGCCGTCTCGAAGAAGATCCTGAAGTACGCGACGATGGGACCGGGTTCGTCGCCGGACAAGGTGGAGGCCTGCGCGCGGATCGTGCACGCCTGCCCGCGCGGCGCCCGCCACGGCTGGTCGCAGGTCCTGGCGGGCCTCGATCTGGAAGCGGGCCTGCGGGAGCTGCGGCTGCCGGTGGCCGTGCTCGTCGGCACCGCCGACCGGCTCACCCCGGCCGTGCACTCCCATGTGATGGCGGAGGCGCTGCCGCACTGCACGGGCCTCGTCACGCTGGCGGGCATGGGCCACATGACACCGGTGGAGGCCCCCGAGGCCGTCACCGCGCAGATCCGCGAACTGACCCTCACGTACCTGGGCGTCAAGGAGAACGAGGAGGCAGGGGCATGAGCAGGGTGAGCCTGGAAGGACAGGTCGCGGTCGTCACCGGCGGGGCCCGCGGTGTCGGGGAGCTCCTCGCCCGCAAGCTCTCCGCGCGCGGCGCGAAGATCGCGCTGGTCGGCCTGGAGCCGGAGCAGCTGAAGGAGGTCGCCGGGCGGCTGCACACCGAGGCCGACTGGTGGCACGCCGACGTCACCGACCACGAGGCGATGGCCAAGGTCGCGGCCGAGGTGAAGGAACGGTTCGGGAAGGTCGACATCGTCGTCGCCAACGCCGGTGTCGCGGCGGGCGGCCCGTTCGTCGACTCCGACCCGGCCGCCTGGCGGCGGGTCATCGAGGTCAACCTGATCGGCGGGGCCGTGACCGGCCGGGCGTTCCTGCCGGTCCTCATGGAGTCCCGGGGGTACTTCCTCCAGATCGCCTCGCTCGCGGCCATCACCCCGGCCCCGATGATGACGGCGTACTGCGCCTCCAAGTCGGGCGTCGAGGCCTTCGCGCACAGCCTGCGCGCCGAGGTCGCGTACAAGGGCGTGAAGGTCGGCGTCGGCTATCTGTCCTGGACCGACACGGACATGGTGCGGGGCGCGGACCAGGACGACGTGATGAAGGAGCTGCGGCAGCGGCTGCCGTGGCCCTCGAACCGCACGTACCCCCTCGGCCCGGCCGTCGACCGGATCGTCGCGGGCATCGAGCGGCGCTCGGCCCATGTGTACGCGCAGTGGTGGCTGCGCGGCATGCAGTCGGTCCGCGGCTACCTGCCGAGCCTGATCGCCACGGTCGGGCAGCGCGAGATGCGGCGCTTCGAGCCGCGCCTGGGCTCGGTCTCCAAGGGCCTGGTGGGCGCGGGCGGCGCGGCGGACGAGCAGGCGCGGGCGGAGGGCGACTCCGTACGGTAGCGGTCCGTAACTGATCGAAATGCGTGGAATGTTCGCTCGTGCGAGTCTGGTCGAGGCCCGAGGGGCACATCGCCCCGGGCCCCCACACCCTTCTAGGAGTGAACTTCCATGGGTATGCAGGAGCAGATGAAGGACAAGGCCAAGCAGGCCGCGGAGAAGGCCAGGCAGGCCGCCGGCAAGGCGAAGGACGAGGCCTCCCAGCGCGCCTCCAAGGGCCGCGAGCGCGCCGACGACGAGACCCGCCGCGCCCAGCAGGAGGAGCAGGACCGCTTCGACATGGACTACGACGCCTGACGTCGGCCCGTCCTTGCCGAAGGCGCACCCGGAACACCCGGGTGCGCCTTCGCGCGTGCCCGGATCCGGATGCCGTTCCGTAACTCCCGCGCGCCCGCGGCCGGATCTCCGTACGGTGATCACCATGGCCGTACTTGAGCGACTCCGTCTCGACCACGCACCCGCGCTGCTCGCCTTCGAGCGGGAGAACCGGGACTACTTCGCCGCCCGCGTGCCCGACCGGGGGGACGCGTACTTCGCCGAGTTCGACGCCCGGCACCGGGAGCTGATCGAGGCACAGGAGGCGGGCGAGGTCCACTTCCATGTGCTCGTCACCGAGGGCGGGGAGATCGTCGGGCGGGTCAACCTCGTCGACGTGGACGCCGCCGCGGGCAGCGCCGAGCTCGGCTACCGGCTCGCCGAGAAGGCGACCGGGCGGGGCCTCGCCACCCGCGGGGTGCGGGAGGTGTGCCGGCTGGCCGTCGGGGAGTACGGGCTCAGCCGGCTGACCGCCCTCGTGACGCTGGGCAACGACGCGTCGAGCGCCGTGCTCGCCCGGGCCGGGTTCGGGGCCGTGGGCGGGGTGACGCTCGACGACGGGGAGCTGTGCATCGCGTACGAGCTGGACCTCGCCCTCGCCGGCTAGGAGCCGGGCCTCGGGGGCAGTTTCGGGCGGGAGCGGTCCGGGAGGAGTTCGTAGGCCGGGGGGCTCGCCGCCGGGGTCTCGGCGAGGAGTTCGAGGGCCACGTGGACCGCGTCGTCGAGCTGGGCGTGCCGGCCCTCGGCCCAGTCGAGGGGGGTGCGCAGGACCGCGATGTCGGGCTCGACGCCGTGGTTCTCCAGGGACCAGCCGTACTCGGGGAACCAGGCCGCGTTCATCGGGACGGTGATCTGGGTGCCGTCGCCGAGCCGGTGACGTCCGGTCATGCCGACGACCCCGCCCCAGGTGCGCTGTCCGACGACCGGGCCGAGGCCGAGGAGCTTGAACGCGGCGGTGATCATGTCGCCGTCGGAGGAGGTGGCCTCGTCGGCGAGGGCGACGACGGGGCCGCGCGGGGCGTTGGAGGCGTACGAGACGGGCTGGGCGTTCCTCGTGAGGTCCCAGCCGAGGATCTTGCGGGTGAGCTTCTCGATGACGAGTTCGCTGATGTTGCCGCCGGCGTTGCCGCGCACGTCGACGATGAGGGCGGGCCGGGAGACCTCCATGCGCAGGTCGCGGTTGAACTGGGCCCAGCCGGAGCCGCCCATGTCAGGGATGTGGAGGTAGCCGCAGCGGCCGCCGCTGACCTCCCGTACCACCGCACGGCGTTTGGCGACCCAGTCCTGGTAGCGCAGGGGCCGCTCGTCGACGAGCGGGACGACGGCGACGCGGCGGGCGCGGCCCTCGCCCTCGGCGGGGGTGAAGGTGAGCTCGACGGTGGTGCCGCCGGTGCCGGAGAGCAGCGGGTACGGGCCGGTGACCGGGTCGACGGGCCGGCCGTCGACGTGGGTGAGGACGGCGCCCTCGCGGATGCCGGTGCCGGCGAGCGGGGAGCGGGCCTTGGAGTCGGAGGACTCGCCGGGGAGGATGCGTTTGACCGTCCAGCCGGCTTCCCGGGGCACGAGGTTGGCGCCGAGCAGTCCCATCGGCCGCTGGTAGTGCGGCGGTCCCTCGTTGCGGCGGGCGGGTGTGACGTACGCGTGGGAGGTGCCGAGCTCGCCCATGACCTCGCGGAGCAGGTCGGCGAACTCGTCGGGGGACGCGACCCGTTCGACGAGGGGCCGGTACTGGTCGAGGACGGCCGTCCAGTCGACCCCGCCGAGCTCCGGTTCCCAGAAGTAGGCGCGGACGATCCGGCCGGCCTCGTCGAAGGCCTGCCGCCATTCGGCGCCGGGGTCGATCTCGTGCAGGATGCGCCGCAGGTCCAGATAGACGGTGGAGTCGCCGTCCCCGGACTCGGTGGCGGGCACGGCCCGCAGCTCGCCCTCGTCGGCGACGACGAGCCGGGTGCCGTCGCCGCTGACGGAGAACCAGTCGAGGTCCTTGGCGAGTTCGCTCTTGCGGGCCTTGGTGATGGAGAAGTGCTCCAGGGTGGGCTTGCCGGAGGTGTCGGCGGGGTTGGCGAAGGTCTCGCCGAGGGCGCCCGAGATGGGCCAGCGCAGCCAGACGAGGCCGCCGCCGCTGACCGGGTGCAGGGCCGAGTACTTGGAGGCGGCGACCGGGAAGGGGGTGACCCGGTCGGGGAGCCCCTCGATCTCGACGGTGACGGTGCCGTCGGCGTTCTCGGTGTCGTCGTCGGCGGGGTCGAGGCCGCCGGCGGCCGGGCGTCCGTCGGGGAGCAGCGCGAAGGGGGAGGGCGTGGCGGAGGAGAGCGGGACGAGGTAGGGGCGGCAGCCGAGCGGGAAGGACAGGTCGCCGGTGTGCACGTCGTACACCGGGTCGAAGCCGCGCCAGGAGAGGAAGGCGAGGTAGCGGCCGTCGCGGGTGAAGACGGGGTTCTCGTCCTCGAAGCGGCCGTTGGTGACGTCGACGACGGTGCGGGCGCCGGGGCCTGAGATCCGGGCCATCTTGATGGAGCGCAGGGAGCGGCCGATGCCGGGGTGGGACCAGGTGAGCCAGTCGCCGTCGGGGGAGAAGGCGAGGTCGCGGACGGGTCCGTTGACGGACCGGATCAGCTCCGTCACCTCGCCGTTGGAGTCCTCCGTGGCGTCGAGGAGGAGGAGCCGGCCGTCGTGGGAGGCGATGGCGAGCCGCTCGCCGTCCGGGTCGGAGACGAGCTCCTCGACCCGGCCGAGGTCGCCCGAGGCGAGCCTGCGGGGCGGCCGGTCGCCGCTGGCGCGCGGCAGGTAGGCGACCTCGACGGCGTCCTCGCCCTCGGCGTCGGTGACGTACGCGACCTGGCCGCCGCTGCCGAGCATCTCGGGCAGCCGGACGCGGACGCCGGGGGTGTCGATGATGGTGCGGGCGGGGCCGTCGCGGTGCGTCAGCCAGTACAGGCTGCCGCGTACGGAGACGGCGGAGGCCCGGCCGGTCTCGTCGACGGAGACCGCGTCGACGTGGTGGGCGGCGGGCACCTGGTAGTGGCGCCGGCCGACGCGCTGCCCGCCGAGCCGCACCTCCAGCTTGCGGGGGCGGGAGTCGGCGGTGAGGGCGTCGACGGTCCACAGCTCGCCCGCGCACTGGTAGACGACCCGGTGGCCGTCGCTGGAGGCGTGCCGGGCGTAGAAGTCGTCGTGGTCGGTGTGGCGGCGCAGGTCGGTGCCGTCGGGCAGGCAGGAGTAGAGGTTGCCGACGCCCTCGTGGTCGGAGAGGAAGGCGATCCGGCCGCCGACGGGCATGGGGGCGTCGATGTGGCCGCCGAGGTCGGGCAGGAGCCGTTCGCCGTGGAGCCAGAGGCGGCCGGTGGCGCCGCCGAGGTACCGCTTCCAGGCGGCCGGCTCGTGCGGCGGCTTCCCGGTGAGCAGCAGGGTGCGGCGCTCGCCGTCGTGTCCGGTGATCGCGGGGTCGTCGGTGACGCTTATGTCGGAGACGGGCCCCCAGGGCATGCGGAGGCCGGGGGAGCCGTCGGTGGGGACGGTGTACGCCCAGGAGTAGTACGAGAAGGGCTGCCCGTGCGAGGAGACGGCGAGGATGTCGGAGCGGCCGTCCTTGTCGGGGGGCGTCCAGCCGCAGACCCGGGTGTCGGTGGAGCCCCAGTAGGTGAGCCGCCGGGCGGCGCCGCCGTCGATGGGGACGAGATGGATCTCGGGGTCGAGGCTGCGCCAGTTCGTGTACGCGATGTGCCGCCCGTCCGGCGAGAAGCGCGGGTGTCCGACCCGCGTCCGGTCGACGGTGAGGCGCCAGGCCCGGCCGGGGCGGTGGCCCTCGGGGACGAGCGGGGCGAGCCACAGATCGTCCTCGGCGGCGAAGCACAGCAGGTCGTCGTGGAGATGCGGAAAACGGAGATACGCGACGTCGTCACTCACCCGTTCATGCTTTCCGCGCGGAGGGGGTGAGGCAACTCGTACGTGTATGCGGGCGTCCTTGTGAATGCGTGCACGATGTGGTCCAGGACACGTACGAAACGGTTTCGTTTCGCTGAGGGGGTGGGTATCGTCGTGGTGTACGAAACCGTTTCGTTCGGATCGGAGACCGGCCATGGCTCGCAGCAGACTCACTCCCGAGCGGGAGTCCGAGCTGTACGCGGCCGTGCTCGACCTCCTCCGCGAGGTCGGCTACGACGCCCTCACCATGGACGCCGTCGCCGCCCGCACCCACTCCAGCAAGGCCACCCTCTACCGCCAGTGGGGGAGCAAGCCCGAGCTGGTCGCACGGGCACTGCGTCACAACAAGCCGGTCGACATCACCGAGATCGACACCGGCTCGCTGCGGGGCGACATCGAGGAGATGGTCGCCCACACCGACGACTGCCAGATGGACAAGGACACCGCGCTGATGCGGGGTCTCGCCCATGCCGCCCACACCAACCCCGCACTGCACCAAGCGCTGCGCGAGCTGCTCGTCGAACCCGAGATGAACGGCCTCGACGAGGTGCTGCGCCGAGCGGTCCGCAGGGGCGAGATCCCCGCCGACAACCCGGCGCTGAAGTTCGTCCCGCACATGCTGATCGGTGCGTTCATCGCCCGCCCGCTGATCGACGATCAGCCGGTCGACCGCGCCTTCCTCAGCGCGTATTTCGACGCCGTGGTGCTCCCCTCACTCGGCGCCTGATCCACCCGAAGCTCCACCTCTCCACCTGACGACGAACCGCTCACGCCGTCGGGCCGGCTCCCCATGCCCTGTCCCGCCCCACACTGGGAGTACGCCCCCGTGGCCACGTTCCTCTACAAGTTGGGCCGCACCGCCTTCCGGCGCCGACGGCTCGTCGCCCTCCTCTGGGTGGCGCTCCTCGCGATCGCCGGCATCGGTGCCGCCACCGCGCCCACCGCCACCTCCAGCTCCTTCTCGATCCCCGGCACCGAGGCCCAGCGCGCCTTCGACCTGCTCGAAGAGCGCTTCCCGGGCGCCGGAGCCGACGGGGCCACCGCCCGCGTCGTCTTCAAGGCCCCCCAGGGCCAGAAGATGACCGACCCGGCGCACAAGGCCGTCGTCGAGGACACCGTCGCCGCGCTGAAGTCCGGCTCGGACCAGATCGTCCAGGTCACCGACCCGTACACCGCGCACGCCGTCTCGCAGGACGGCTCCACCGCCTACGTCTCGGTCTCCTACAAGGTCAACGCCATGGAGCTGACCGACGAGACCCGCGAGGCCCTCAAGGACACCGGCCACGACGCGCAGGGCAAGGGGCTGACCGTCGAGATCGGCGGCGACGCGCTCCAGACCATGCCCGAGCAGGGCGCGAGCGAGGCCATCGGCATCGTCCTCGCCGGCATCGTGCTCGTCCTCACCTTCGGCTCGCTCGTCGCGGCCGGGCTGCCGCTGCTCACCGCGGTCATCGGCGTCGGCATCGGCGTCTCGTCGATCACCGCGCTCGCGAACGTCCTGGACCTCGGCACCACCACCTCCACGCTCGCGTCGATGATCGGCCTCGCCGTCGGCATCGACTACGCCCTCTTCATCGTCTCCCGCTACCGCGCGGAGCTCGCCGAGGGCCGTGAGAGGGAGGACGCCGCCGGGCGCGCGGTCGGCACGGCCGGCTCCGCCGTCGTCTTCGCCGGACTCACCGTCGTCATCGCCCTGGTCGGCCTGGCCGTCGTCAACATCCCGATGCTGACGAAGATGGGCTTCGCCGCCGCCGGCACGGTCGTGATCGCCGTACTGATCGCGCTCACCCTCATCCCGGCCCTGCTCGGCTTCGCCGGGAACAAGGTCGTCGGCCGCAAGCAGCGCAAGGGCACCGCCAAGCCGAGCGACAAGCCCAACGGCGGCACCCGCTGGGCCCGCTTCGTCATCCGCCGCCCGCTGATGGTGCTGATCGTCGGCGTCCTCGGCCTCGGCGCGATCGCCGTGCCCGCCGCCTCCCTGGAGATGGGCCTCCCGGACGACGGCGTGAAGCCGACCTCCACCTCCGAGCGCCGGGCGTACGACGCGCTGTCCGACGGCTTCGGCCCCGGCTTCAACGGCCCGCTGCTCGTCGTCGTGGACGGCGACAAGGCGACCGCCGACAAGACGGTCTCCGCGATCAAGGGCCTCGACGGCTGGGCGGCGGTCACCCCGCCGACCCCGAACAAGGCCGGCGACGCCGCGATGATCACCGTGGTCCCGAAGGACCGGCCGTCCTCGACCGCCACCGAGGGCCTGGTCCACGACATCCGCGACGCCACGGGCGACAACGTCCTGGTCACCGGCGCCACCGCGATGAACATCGACTTCTCGCAGAAGATGAACGACGCGCTCGTGCCGTACCTGGCACTGGTCGTCGGCCTCGCCTTCGTCCTCCTGACCCTGGTCTTCCGCTCGGTCCTCGTCCCGCTGAAGGCGGCCCTCGGCTTCCTGCTCTCGGTGGTCGCGGCCCTCGGCGCGGTCGTCGCGGTCTTCCAGTGGGGCTGGCTCGGCAGCCTCTTCGGGGTCGAGCAGACCGGCCCGATCATGTCGATGATGCCGATCTTCATGGTGGGTGTCGTCTTCGGCCTGGCGATGGACTACGAGGTCTTCCTCGTCACCCGGATGCGCGAGGCGTACGTGCACGGCGAGCGTCCCGGCGAGGCGATCGTGACCGGCTTCCGGCACAGCGCCCGGGTGGTCACCGCCGCGGCGGTGATCATGATCGCGGTCTTCTCCGGCTTCATCGGCATGGACGACCAGATGGTGAAGATGATCGGCTTCGGCCTCGCGGCGGCGGTCCTCTTCGACGCCTTCGTGGTCCGCATGGCGATCGTCCCGGCCGTCCTCGCCCTGCTCGGCCACAAGGCCTGGTGGCTGCCGAAGTGGCTGGACCGGATCCTGCCGAACGTGGACGTCGAGGGCGAGGGCCTCGCGAAGCCCACGGCCGATCAGGCGGACGCGAAGCCGGACCTCGTGAAGGTCTGAGCTTCCCGCCGCTGAGTTCCGTACGCCGTCAGTGCGTCGTCATCGACGTGCTGGCGGCGTACGTGTGCTTCAGGAAGCGGAGCAGCGCCGTGGTGTCGAACTGCACGACCGTCACCCCGTCGTCCCGGTGGAGCTCGACGACCGTCTGGACGCGGCCGCAGGGCCAGACGCCGATGTCGCCGCGGCGGGTCGGGGTACGCATCCCCGTCTCCAGGAGGGCGCGCGGGAAGGACCACTCGACGGCGCCGGGGAAGACGAAGCGGACCGTCGCGGGGGAGAAGCCGGGGTCGTAGCGGAGGGCCACCGGGACGGGGCGGGAGAGCGGGGCGTCGCTGATGATCCGTCCCTTGGCATGGTCGTCGACTGCGCGGTCGTCTACGGCGGCCATTGGGTGACTCCTCACCTTTTGTCCTCTTGTCTACCAATGTCCCACGCCTTCCCTTCGCGGGCACGGCTCATACCCGTACGGCGGAAGGTGTGCGCGGGGTCACGTGCATCCGAGCGCCGTCGTCCTGTGACAGATGCGCTCTTGCAAGTTGTTTGCAGGAGCGCCTTATCATTCCGGACGTGCATGTACCTGACGGATTCATCAACGCCCCCGTATCGGCCGCCGCCGGTGTCGTCGCCGCCGGCGCTGTCGCGGTCAGCCTGCGCGGAGCGCGCCGCGAACTCGACGAGCGGACCGCGCCGCTCGCGGGGCTCGTCGCGGCGTTCATCTTCGCCGTCCAGATGCTGAACTTCCCGGTCGCCGCCGGGACCAGCGGACACCTCCTCGGCGGAGCGCTCGCCGCGATCCTCGTCGGGCCCTGGACCGGCGTCCTGTGCATCGCCGTCGTCCTGCTCATGCAGGGCATCCTCTTCGCCGACGGCGGCCTCACCGCCCTCGGCGTGAACATCACCGTCATGGGCGTCGTCACCGTCGTCGTCGCGTACGCGCTCTTCCGCGGCCTGGTCCTCGTCCTGCCCCGCACCCGCCGCTCGGTGACGGTGGCCTCCTTCGCCGCCGCGCTCGTCTCCGTACCGGCCGCGGCCGCCGCCTTCACCCTCATCTACGCCATCGGCGGCACCACCGACGTCCCCGTCTCCAAGGTCCTCACGGCCATGGTCGGCGTGCACGTCCTCATCGGCGTCGGCGAGGCCGTCATCACCATGCTGACCGTCGGCGCCGTCGTCGCCGTCCGCCCCGACCTGGTGTACGGCGCCCGCGGCCTGACCGCGCCGCTCAAGCTCCGCGTCGACGGCGAGCTGGTCGACGCGGCTCCCGCCGCGACGCCCCTCGCGCAGGGCTCCCCGAAGAAGCTGTGGATCGGCGGCGTGGTCACCGCCCTCGTCCTCGCCGGCTTCGTCTCCTTCTACGCCTCCGCCAGCCCCGACGGCCTGGAGAAGGTCGCCGCCGACAAGGGCATCGACAAGAACGTCGAGGAGCACGCCGCCGCCGACTCCCCGCTCGCCGACTACGGCGTCAAGGGCATCGAGGCCCCCCGCCTCTCCGGCGGCCTCGCCGGCGTCATCGGCGTCGGCGCGACCCTGGCCGTCGGCACCGGCGCCTTCTGGGTCGTCCGCCGCCGCAAGGCCGCCGCCGCCGTGGAGGCGTGACATGGGAGCGGGGCACGCCCACAAGCTCTACCGGCACGGGCACTCGCCGGTCCACGAGCTGCCCCCGCACACCAAGCTCGCCGCCGTCCTCGGCTTCGTCGTGGTCGTCGTCTCGACGCCCCGCGAGGCCGTCTGGGCCTTCGCCCTCTACGCCGCACTCCTCGCGGCCGTCGCCGCGAAGGCCCGGATCCCGGCCGGCTTCCTGCTCAAGCGGCTGCTCATCGAGATCCCGTTCGTCGCCTTCGCGCTGCTCATGCCCTTCGTCGTGCCGGGCGAGCAGACGGAGGTCCTCGGGGTGTCCCTGAGCGTCCCCGGCCTGTGGGGCGCCTGGAACGTCCTCGCCAAGGGCACCCTCGGCGTCGCCGCCTCCGTGCTCCTCGCCTCCACCACCGAACTGCGGGCCCTGGTCCTCGGCCTCCAGCGGCTCAAGCTGCCGCCGCTGCTCGTCCAGATCGCCTCGTTCATGATCCGGTACGGCGACGTCATCACCGACGAGATGCGCCGCATGTCCGTCGCCCGCCGCTCCCGCGGCTTCGAGGCGAAGGGCGTCCGCCACTGGGGCGTCCTCGCCAAGTCCGCGGGCGCGCTCTTCATCCGCTCGTACGAGCGCGGCGAACGCGTCCACCTCGCCATGGTCAGCCGCGGCTACAGCGGCACCATGCCGGTCATCGACGAGGTGACCGCCACCCGCGCCCAGTGGACGTACGCCGCCGCGCTGCCGCTCACCGCACTCCTGATCTGCCTCCTGGGATGGACCCTATGACCGCCTCGCTGGAAGTGCGCGGCCTCGCGTACGCCTACCCCGACGGCCACCAGGCCCTCTTCGGCGTCGACCTGACCGTCGGGCGCGGCGAGCGGGTCGCCCTGCTCGGCCCGAACGGCGCCGGCAAGACGACCCTCGTCCTCCACCTCAACGGCATCCTCACCGGCGGCGCGGGCAGCGTCACCGTCGCCGGGCTGCCCGTCGGCAAGAAGCACATGGCGGAGATCCGCCGCAAGGTCGGCATCGTCTTCCAGGACCCCGACGACCAGCTGTTCATGCCGACCGTCCGCGAGGACGTGGCCTTCGGCCCGGCGGCGGCCGGGGTGCGGGGCGCCGAGCTCGAAGCCGTCGTGCTCCGAGCTTTGGAGAAGGTCGGCATGGCGGAGTTCGCCGACCGGCCCCCGCACCACCTGTCCTTCGGGCAGCGCCGCCGGGTCGCCGTCGCGACCGTCCTCGCCATGGAGCCGGAGATCCTCGTCCTCGACGAGCCCTCCTCCAACCTGGACCCCGCCTCGCGCCGCGAGCTCGCCGACATCCTCAAGGCGCTGGACGTCACCGTCCTGATGGTCACCCACGACCTGCCGTACGCCCTGGAGCTCTGCCCGCGCTCGGTGATCCTCAGCGAGGGCGTGATCGCGGAGGACGGCCCGACCGCCGCGATCCTCTCGGACGAGGAGACGATGGCCCGGCACCGCCTGGAGCTCCCGTTCGGCTTCGTACCGAGCTCCGTCGCCTGACTTTGGTCCGACCGGCTGGACCTGCCGGTGGGTCGCGCCTGGACGCTCCGTGCGGCGGTGGTGCCGGGGTTATGAAGGGAATCGAACGGAATCGGATGAGAGTTCGCCATCCGGTCATTCCCCCACATCACCCCAGGAGACGCATGATGCGCCCCATGAGAGCCGCCTGTCTCGGCGCGGCCACGCTGGTCACCCTCCTCACCTGCACTTCTGTCGCGGCCGACGCCGCGACGGACACCGATTCCGCCCAGGCCGGGAGCAAAGCCCGGACCATCACACTCCGGGCCGAGGTGAAGGAGCTGACCCGCATTCCCGCCACCGGCGACCCCGCGCAGGGTGATCGGGCCATCGCCCGCTCGGACCTCTCCCTCTTCGACGACCCGACGCACGCCAAGATCGGCGAGAGCCACGTCGCCTGCACCACCACCCGGGGCGGCGACGACGAAGCGGAGCAGTGCGTCGCGACCTACGTCCTCCCGGACGGCCAGCTCACCGTGCAGGGGATGTACTTCAACTACCTCGACCAGGGGCCCTTCGACAACGCGATCACCGGTGGCACCGGGAGGTACGACAAGGCTCGTGGCTCGGTCCACTCCGAGCCGGCCGGACCGCGCGTGAGGACCTTCACGATCAACCTCGTCTGACCGCCCCGGACCTCCACCTGACCCCGGAATCCGGCCTTCTCCCCTCGCGTTGCACCATGGGAGACGGTCGTACGAGAGGAAGTGTGGGTCAGGTGGACGTCCAGGGCACGGTGGCGGCGGGCTGGGAGCCGGTCAGGGACGCGTTCCTGCGCAACTTCGAGGAGCGCGGCGAGCGCGGCGCGGCGCTCGCCGTCCACCGGGACGGCGAGAAGGTCGTCGACCTGTGGGCGGGCACGAAGGACGTCGACGGTACGGAGCCGTGGACGGCGGACACCGCCCAGGTCGTCCGCTCCGCCACCAAGGGCGTCTCCGCCGCCGTCCCCCTGCTCCTGCACCAGCGCGGGCTGCTCGACCTGGACGCCCCCGTGGCCTCGTACTGGCCCGAGTTCAAGGCCCACGGCAAGGACCGGGTGACCGTACGGCAGCTGCTCGCGCACCGGGCGGGCGTCCCGGTCCTCGACACCCCGCTCACCCTCGCCGAGGCGGTCGACCTGGACACCGCCACGCGCGCGATCGCCGCCCAGGCCCCCGTCTGGGAGCCCGGCACCGCCCACGGCTACCACGCCCACACCTTCAGCTGGCTGCTCTCCGGCCTGGTCCACCGGGCCACCGGCCGCACGATAGGCCGCTGGGTCGCCGAGGAGATCACCGGCCCCCTCGGCCTCGACCTGTGGATCGGCCTGCCCGAGGCCGAGACCCACCGGGTCGGCCGGCTCGGCCCCGTCGAGGAGATCGACCCGCCGGGCAGCGGCGCCCTCAAGCTCCGCCCCAAGCGCTCCGTCACCGAGGCCTACCAGGACCCCGCCTCCCTCACCCGGCGCGCCTTCGGGGTCATCGAGCCCAAGCCCGACGAGAACGACCCCGTCTACCGGGCCGCCGAACTGCCCGGCTCGGCGGGCGTCGCCACCGCCCGCGCCCTCGCCGGCTTCTACGCCGCCACCCTCGGCCCCGTCGGTGGCGCCGAGCGCCTCTTCGCCCCCGCCACCCTGACCCTCGCCCGCACCGAGGAGTCCGCGGGCCCGGACCAGGTGCTGCTCGTCGGCACGCGCTTCGGCCTCGGCCACATGCTGCACGGCCCGGCCTCGCCGCTCCTCGGCCCCTCCTCCTTCGGCCACCCCGGCCGCGGCGGCTCCCTCGGCTTCGCCGACGCGGACGCCGGGATCGCCTTCGGGTACGTCACCAACGGCATGCGGAAGACGGTCACGGCCGACCCGCGCGCCCAGGCCCTGGTGCGCGCGGTGCGCTCGGTGACGGGCTGAGGACGAGCGGCTCACCGGGCTGAGTGCGAGCGCCCCGGGCTGAGGCAGAGCGGCCCCGGGCTGAGGCCGCGCGGCCCCGGGCTGAGGCCGCGCGGCCTCTCGGGCTGAAAAGCAGGGTCCTTTTCGGCTGAAATACGTTCCCTGTCCGGCGACTTGACATTGTGAGCGCCGACGAACCATTCCCCGGCCACCTGGCCGATACCGTGTGCCCGCTCCACCGACCATGGAGCGGGCGCGGGGGTGCGTGGTGATCGAGATTCCGCTGCGGCGGTCCGGGTACGGAACGGTCCGGATCGCCGACAGCCGGCTCTGGGAGACGTACGGCAGCATCGGGCTGCTCTCCTCGCGGCGCGGGCTCGCGCCCTGGCCGTACACCAACTGGGACCGGGCGGCCCGCCGTTCGCTGACAAGGGCCGGGGTGGCCATCCCGGGCTGGCTCGTCCCGCTGTACCGCGCCCGCGGCGGCGCCCTCCCCTCCTTCCTCCTCGCCGTCCCCGACCCCTCCAGGGGCGACCTGACGGCGGATCTCGCGGCCCTCGCCGCCCTGCCCCCGGCCCGGGTCAGGGCGGAGCTGGAGCAGTGGTTCCCGCAGGGCGTACCCCCCGAGGTGGCGCCCCTGTACGCGGATCCGCGAGCCCGCCTCGCCGAGCTCGGCGAGTTCGTCCCCCGGTACTGGCGGGCGGCCATGGCCCCGTACGCGGCGCCCCTGCGGGTCGCCACCGAGGAGGACATCCTGCTGCGGGCCCGGATCCTCGCCACCCAGGGCCCGGAGCGGCTGCTCGGCTCCCTGCGCGGACGACGGCTCACCCGGCGGGACGACGTGCTGAGGCTGCACGTCGGCCCCGTGGTGCGGGACAGGACCGCGGTGCCGTGCGTCTCCCGGCTGATCCTCGTCCCCCTGGTGTTCGGCAAGGGGGCCCCGTACTCCGCGTCCGCCTCGGACGGCACGACGGCCGTCGCCTACCAGGCGGAGGGGGCGGCCGTCCTGCTCGGGGAGACGCCCCCGCCGGGCCGCCGGGGCCTCGCCGAGGAGCCCACGCGCGGGGACCGGCTGGAGATACTGCTCGGCCGCAGCCGGGCCGGCGTCGTCCGCGGCCTCGTCGCGCCCACCACCACCTCGGACCTCGCCGCGACCCTGGGCCTGGCCCCGAGCACCGTCTCCGAGCACCTCACCGCCCTGGTCGCCGCGGGCGTGGTGCGACGGCGCAGGGAGGGCGTACGGGTGCTGTACGAGCTGGACGGCCCGGGTGTCGCGCTGCTCCGGCACATGGACAACAGGCGTAGGGTCAACGCGCCGGAGAACCAAACCAGTTGAAAGCAGGAGGAACCGAATGACCACGGATGTCACGGGTGTCGACACGTACGAGAAGCTGCTCGCCCTGCTCGACGAGCGCGGCGCGGCCTACCGGGTGATCGAGCACGCCCCCGAGGGCGCCACCGAGGCGGTCAGCGCACTGCGCGGCCACTCGCTCGACCGGGCGGCCAAGTGCATCATCGCCATGGTGAAGATCGGCAAGAAGGAGAAGCGCTTCGCGCTCGTCGTCGTCCCGGGCGACCGGCGCATCGACCTCAACGCGGTGAAGGCGCTGTACGGCGGCACGTACGTCTCCTTCGCCTCTCCGGAGATCGCCGAGGAGCTCGCGGGCTCCCCGAGCGGCACGATCCTGCCGTTCGCCTTCGACGAGCGCCTCGAACTGATCGTGGACCCGGACCTGTTGGTCCACGAGGAGTTCTTCTTCAACGCGGCCCGCCTCGACCGCTCGCTGGCCCTGGCCACGGAGGACTACCGCACGATCGCGGAGCCGCGGGTGGAACGGGTCTCCTCCTGACCGTCCCTCACGCCATGGACGGCGTGAGGGCGAGCACCATCCCGAGCCCGACGAGGACGGTCCCGATGACCTTGTTGAGCACGCGCTGCCGCTGCAGCAGCCGCGTCCGCAGGGACTGGTTGGAGAAGAGCACCGCGGCCAGCGCGAACCAGACCAGGTGCGCGAGTGACATGAACAGGCCGTAGCCGATCTGCTGGAAGACGGGGGTGTCGGCGCTGACGACCTGGGTGTAGGTGCTCAGCACGAAGAGCATCGTCTTCGGGTTGAGCGCGTTCGTCAGGAATCCGGTCCGCAGCGCCCCCGCCTTCGAGAGGCCGGAGTCGCTCGACAGGTCGATGTCCACCTGCGCCTTGGTGACGAAGGTCTTGTATCCGATGTACACCAGGTACGCGGCGCCGATCAGTTTCATCGCCGTGAAAAGCATCGGGGTCCGGGACACCAGAAGTCCGACACCCAGCATGGTGTAGGTGACATGGACGAGAACGCCCAGGGAAATGCCGACGGCGGCGAGAACTCCGGCGGTCCGCCCGTACAAATAGCTGTTCCGCACGGTCATCGCGAAGTCCGCGCCGGGACTGATGACTGCCAGAATGGTGATGACCGCTACGGCGATGAGCTGACCCATTTTCCCGTCTTCTCACTCGGGTGGAATGCGGGCGCGGGGGGCGCCGGAGTGGCCGCCCCCCGCGCCGCACCGGACACTTACGGCTTGTGACGGTAGGTGATCACGAGCACGTCGCGCGAGGCCGGGAGGGCGGGATCGATCTGCTCGATGGGCGTGACGCCGTGGTAGACCCGCTCGTCGTTGACGAGCGCCACGTCCAGGACGTCGGTGAGGGAGAACTTCTCCACCGGCTGCTTGTCCAGGTTGAAGACGGTGCTCTCGCCGCCGGTGGCGTTCGAGCGGCCGATCATCGCCATCAGGACGAAGGTGACGCCGTCGCGGTGGACGCCCTCGGGGGTCGGCAGGCCGACCTCCTCGCCGTTCACCTCGATGCGGAACTGGTGGGCCTCGATGTGCCAGCCCGAGTACGGGGCGAGGCGGCCGAAGATGTCGCACCCCAGCGTGACCAGGCTGTCCATGGTGCGGCCGCGCAGGCTCTGCTCCTCGAACGGCTCGTAGTGCCGGGCGACACCGCCGTTGAGGTTGTTGTAGTCGAGGCCCTGGTAGTGCGGCTGGTGGGCCTCGACCGCGTACTCGGCGCTCGCCGGGGGCGCGCTCAGCGTGGCGTGCCGACGCCGGCGGTAGCGGCCGCCGTCCGCCATGTACCCGTCGAGGGGCATGCGGGACCAGCTGTCGCGGAAGGACTCCAGGTCGTCGAGGGCCGTCTCGGAGCGGCGGAGGAGGAGCGACTTCACCTTGTCGCCGGAGATCAGATCGAAACTCCGGGAGGAAAGGGACGAGCAGATCTCCTCGACGCCGGACTCGTACGTATCGTCCCCGTGCTGCAGCGAAGTCATTGTTTCCCCCTGGGTCGAAAAGTAATGGTCGGCGGGGTGGATCGTGCTATTCGCCGGGGACGGGTGTCAAAGAGTTTCGGTCCTGGCCGAATGGCCGCGAGTTCGCGTTCTCGGGCCATCTCTGGCCATTCGTCCGTGAATTCCATGAACACCGTGTTGCGAAAAGGTTTCACGGGGTGCTGGGATCTGGCCATGGATCTCACGCAACGCTTCGAGGGGTACGCGGTACTGGTCACCGGCGCGGCGCGCGGCATCGGCGCGGCCACCGCCCGGCGGCTCACGGCGGAGGGCGCCCGGGTCCTCGTGACGGACATCGACGAGCCGGCGGCGGAGAAGACGGCGGAGGAACTCCCCGGGGCGCTGGCGGCGCGCTGCGACGTCGCCGACCAGGAGTCGGTGGACGCGGCCGTCGCGTACGCCGTGAAGACCTTCGGCCGTCTGGACGTCCTCGTCAACAACGCCCTCGCCCCCGTCGCCCCCGACCGGGACCGCTTCGAGGACGAACCCGACGCGGGCTGGACCGGCCAGTTCGACGTCACGCTGATGGGCGCCGTCCGCTGCGCACGGGCGGCGCTGCCGCACCTCGCGGCGGCCGGCGGGCGCGGGGCGATCGTCACGATCGGCTCCGTCAACGCGGAGGCGGACTTCGGCAACCACGCCTACAGCGCGGCCAAGGCGGGCCTGGCGTCCCTGACCCGCACGCTGGCGGGCGACGCCGCCGCGCGCGGGGTCCGGGTCAACCAGATCAACCCGGGCACGATCGCGACGACGGCCTGGAAGGGCCGCGAGACCGATCTCGCGGCCCTCGCCGGCCGCGTCTACCCCCTGGGCCGCGTCGGCACCCCGGAGGACGTGGCGGCGGCGGTGGCCTTCCTGGCCTCCACCGACGCGTCCTGGATCACGGGCACGACCCTCCGCGTGGACGGCGGCCTGCTCGCCGTGAACACACACTTCGCGGAGGTACTGGGGGAGGGTTAGGCCGTCTCTTTCGGATCTTGCCTGACCCGGATGGCGGCGAGCGCGCGGGGCCCGGGCGCGCCGGGCGGCTGGGCCGCGGCGATCGCGCGCGGGGCCCGGGCGCGCGCCGGGCGGCTAGGACGCGGCGATCGCGCGGAGGGTCCACGTGACGGCGGGTGTGCAACTCTCCGGCGGGGACCAGCCGTTGACGACGGCGAGCAGCTCGAAGTACCGGTCGCGCAGCGGGTCGACGAGCCCCTGGAGCTGTTCCTCCGTGCAGTGGCCGAGCACGCCCCGTACGAAGGGCTCGGCCGCGGGCGAGCGGGGATCCACCCCGTCGCGGAGGGCGGGCCCGACGAGCTCGCGCACCACGGCGGCGACGCCGGGCCGGGGAACCCCCTCGTACCTCCCCGCCTCCCCCTCCACGGCCCTCCGCAGGGACGCCCGGAACTCCGGGTCCTGACTGAGCTCGGCGATCTCGACCCAGGCGCGGATCCGGGCGGGCGAGGGGTCGTCGGGCAGCTCGGGGGTCATCGACCGCCGCACCCCGGCGAAGGGCCCCTCGGCCCCGACTCCCGCGAACACGGAATCGAGGAAGTCCTGGACGAGAAGCCGACGTTCGTCCTCGGAAAGTCGGGCGAGTCTGTGCATGAGTTCCGTCTCCTCGGGAGTAGATCCACGCGAGGCCACCGCCGTCAGCACGGCCCGCCGCAACCGCAGGGCCCGGATCTGCACGTCGAGCGCCTCGGCGTGCACCGCGGCGACCTGCGGCAGCGAGACCTCCCGGTCCAGTACCCGGCGCACCGTCGGCAGGTCGATCCCCAGGTCCCGCAGGGTCCGCACCAGTTCGAGCCGCGCGACGGCCTCGACGCCGTACAGCCGGTATCCGGCGGCACTGCGCCCGGCGGGCACGAGGATCCCCTGATCGGAATAGAACCGAACGGTCTTCACGGAGACCCCGCCCCGCCGGGCCAGCTCCCCGATCCCCAACGCGATGTCCTCGTCCATGCCCCCACCCTGGAGCCTCCCCCTACGGGAGACGCAAGCCCGCCGACGCACCCGTCACCCCGCGTGCAGCATCAGCCCGATGCCCACCACCATCAGGCCCGCCGCCGCGATCCTCGGGGCGCCGAAGCCCTCCTTGAAGAAGAGGGCGCCGATGGCCGCGCCCACGATGATGGAGGACTCGCGCAGCGCCGCGATCGGGGCCAGGGGCGCCTTGGTCTGCGCCCACAGGACGAGCGCGTACGCCGAGACCGAGAGGGCCGCGCCGAGGAGGCCACGGGCCGCGTACGGGCGGAGCTGGGGGAGGAGGGCCGCGCGGCGGGTCCACAGGGCGTACGCCGGGATCACGAGGCCCTCCAGGATCATCAGCCACGCGATGTAGCCCAGCGGGGTGCCGGAGGCGCGGACGCCGACGCCGTCGACCACCGTGTACAGGGCGATCGACAGGCCCGTCGCGCCCGCCGCGAGGAGCGCCGGCCAGTGCGGGCGGGCGTCCTTGCCCCGGATGCCCCACAGCGCCAGGCCCGTCAGGCCCGCGCAGGCCACGGCCACCCCGAGCAGCTGCCTACTGTCCGGCACCTCGTGGAGGAAGACCGCCGCGACGACGGTCACGACCAGGGGGGCCGTACCGCGCGCGATCGGGTACATCTGGCCGAAGTCGCCGAGCGAGAACGACCGCATCAGCAGGGCGTAGTAGCCGACGTGCAGGGCCGCCGACAGGATCAGGTACGGCCACGCGCCCGCCGCCGGCAGCGGTACGAAGCAGGCCGCGGCCAGACCGATCAGCGCCCCGCCGCCGGAGATCAGCGTGAAGGAGAGCAGCTGGTCCTTGATGTGGTGCGCGATCGCGTTCCAGCCGGCGTGCGTGACGGCCGCGACGAGGACCGCGAGCGTGACGAGCGGGGTCACTTCACGGGCTCGCGGACGTCCACGAGCGTGCCGCCGGCGTGCGTGACCAGCGTCTTCGGGTCCATCGCGAAGACCGTGTGCGGGGTGCCCGCCGCCGCCCACACCACCGTGTGGTCGAGGATGCCCCGGTCGGCGAGGACCCGCGTCCGGGTGCGGTGGCCGAACGGCGGCACGCCCCCGATCGCGTACCCCGTCGTCTCCCGCACCGCCTTCGCGTCCGCGCGGGTCACCTTCTCCGCGCCCAGCTCCTGCCGCACCCGCTCGACGTCCACCCGCGACGCGCCGTCCATCAGGACCAGGACCGGCACCCCGTCGGCCGCGAAGATCAGCGACTTCACGATCTCGCCGACCGCGCAGCCGATGGCGTCGGCGGCCTGCTGGGCGGTGCGGGTCTCGTCCGGGAAGCGGCGGATCTCGACGTCGAGCCCCAGCTCCCGCAGGGCGGCGGCGAACTGGGGATGAGCGGCGGAGGCGGTGTCCTCGTGGGTCGTCATGCCCCGACACGCTAGCGGTCGGTGTACGGGGCATGCGACCGGGTTCCGGGCGGGGTCGCGCGCCTTCAGGCCACCCCGCCTCCAGTCCCGCGAGGGCCACCCCGCCTCCAGTCCCGCGAGGGCCACCCCGCCTCCAGTCCCGCGAGGGCCACCCCGCCTCCAGTCCCGCGAGGGTCACCCCACCTGCCGGACCCCGGAGGTCACCCGGCCTTGAGGACCTTGGCCACCACCGGGCCCGCCGCGTCGCCGCCGTGGCCGCCGGCCTGGACGACGGCCGCCGCCGCGAGGTCGCCGGAGTAGCCGGTGAACCAGCTGTTCGAGGTGGACTGGCCGTCGACCTCCGCCGAGCCGGTCTTGGCGCCCTTCGGCGAGGGCACCCCCGCCATGGCCTCCGCCGCCGTACCGTTCGTCGCCGTCGCCTTCATCATCCGGCGCAGCCCACCGGCGACCTCGCCGGGGAGCGGCTCCGCCGTGGCGAACGCGCGGTCGTCGAGGTCCCGCGCCACCAGGTACGGCTGGAGGAAGGCGCCGTTCTTCGCGGTCGCGGAGAGCGAGGCGACGTTCAGGGCGCTCATCGTGATCTTGCCCTGGCCGATGTACGAGGCGGGCGTCTCGCTGCCGGCCGACTCGGGGACGCTGCCGTCCGAGGCCTGGACGCCGATGTTCCACTCCTCGCCGATGCCGAACCAGTGGCGGGCGGTGGTGCCGAGGGCGGTGTCCGCGACGCCCTTGTCGCTGAGCTTGGTGATCGACTTGATGAAGGCGGTGTTGCAGGAGCGGCGGAACGCGTCGGTGAGGGTGCCGCCGTTGATGCTGAACCGCTTGAGGTTCTGGAAGGTGGCGCCCCGCGACAGGACGTCCGGCGGACACTCGACCTTGGTGTCGGGCGTGGCCAGACCGTGCTCCATCATCATCGCCGCGGTGACGATCTTCATGGTGGAGCCGGGGGCCTGCTGGCCCTGGAGCGCGGTGTTGAACTCCTTGGCCGGGCTGTTGGCGACGGCCCGTATCGCTCCGGTGGACGGCTCGATGGCGGCCACCGAGGCGGAGTCGTACCCCTTGACGGCCTTCTCGGCCGCCGCCTGGACGTCCGCGTCGATGGTGGTCTTCAACGTGCCCGGCTTCCCCTTCCGCAGGACGAGGAGCGGCGTGTCGGCGACGCCCTCGCTGCCGGAGTCGATCCAGGTCTCGACACCGGCGGTGCCGTCGACCTTCGACCCGTACCGCTTGCGGAGTTCGGCCAGGACCGGCGCGAGCGAGGGGTACTTCGCCGCCGTCAGCTCCACGCCCTCGCGGTCGACGGCCTTCACCTCGGCGGTCTTCGCGACGCCCGTGCGCAGGGTGCCGGCGGCGGTCAGCTTCGGGTGGAGGACGGTCGGCTGCCACTTCACGAGCGGGCGGCCGGTGGTCTGCCCGCGCACCACGGTCAGTTCGGAGGCGTAGGACAGGTCCTTGGACACGCCGTCGTACGTGACGGTCGCCCGCACCGTGAACGGCACCTTGGCCCCGACGGCCGCCCCCGGCGTGATGACGGCCTTGGCGACCTTCGCGCCCTCGCGGAAGCCGGCGACCGCGGGTTCCGCGGAGACCGGGTCGTTCGTCAGCTGGGCCGCCCGGTCCGACTCCCCGGCGGCCCAGGCGGCCAGGAAGTCCTTCGCGGTCGAGGTGACCTCGTCGTCGGTGACGGGCCCCGTCTTCGGTGCGTCACCGGCCTTGGCGTCCACGGACGTCTCGCCGCCCGTGATCCCCGTCCAGAGGTTGTATCCCCCGTACCCGACTCCGCTCGCCACGACGAGGAACACGCCCCCGACGATCGTGACCTTGACTCCACTGCGCATGACTGCGTTTCCCCTCCCCAGGTGGAACCGAAGAGTCAAGCAGCCCCGGCATCCGTGTGTCGAGCAACTTTCGTCATATCCGTCACTCCCGCCCCACCGGCCCCCGCCGTACAACCCTTCACGCCCCCGCCGGTCTCACAAGTGAGGCGCATGGAGCGCCTGTTGCCTCCGGGAGGGATCACCCGTGCCTCTGGCTCGTTCGACCCGGCGTCGGCTCGCCGCCGCCGTCACCACTGTGCTTGCCGTGTCGTTCGGCGCTGGTGCGGTGAGCACCCCGGCGTTCGCATCCCCCATCGGCGTGGACGCCGCCGAGGACGACGTCACGCTCGTCCGGCACACCGTGCCGTCCGTCGTCGATCTGAGCACCAAGACGTACTTCGAGATGAACTGGACGCTCACGGGTGCCAGAGGGGCCACGGTCGTCCTACGCCACACGCGGACCGGGATCACGATGAAGCACATGCTCGGCGACGCGGGCAGCCCCGGCACCTTCTCCCTCTACTGGGACACCCACGCCACCAACATCGGTGACGCCCCGAACGGTGACTACACCTGGACGCTCACGGCGGAGACCCTCGACGGGACCCCGCTCGGCTTCCAAGCCTCTGGTTCCTTCACGGTCGTCCGCAAGACGCAGCCGCACGACTTCAACGACAACGGCTCGCTCGACATCATCCGGCGCGACGGCGGCGGCGGGCTGTGGCGGTCCGACACCACCGTTTACTCCGGCGGCACTCTGGACCAGGAGTCCCACCAGTTCATCGGCCGAGGCTGGGAGATCTACGATCAGATCGAAGCGGCCGGCAACCTCGGCGGTGCGGCGGTCGGCGACCTCCTGGCCCGCGACAGATCCGGCGTCCTCTGGCTGTACCAGGGCAACGGGCGAGGCGGCTTCGCCACCCGGATCAAGGTCGGCACCGGCTGGCAGATCTACGACAAGATCGCGGCGGGCAGCGATCTGACGAACGACGGCCGCGCGGACGCGATCGCCACCGACAGGTCCGGCGTCCTCTGGCTCTACCCCGGCACAGGGAACGCCAGTGCCCCCTTCACCGCCCGCAGAAAGATCGGTACGGGCTGGGGCGTCTACAACGAGCTGACCGCCGTCGGCGACATCGCGGGCGGCGCGCCCGGCGACCTGGTCGCGCGCGACAAGTCCGGCGTGCTCTGGCAGTACCTGGGCAAGGGCGACGGCACCTTCGCCCCGCGCACGAAGATCGGCGGCGGCTGGAACACCTACGGCTGGCTCATCGGCGCCGGCGACGTCACCAAGGACGGCCGCCCCGACCTCCTCGGCGGCATCAACGCCTGCCCGAACTCCGGCACCGACGACTCCCTCTACCTCTACCGAACAACCGGCGACTGGCGCGCACCCCTCGCTCCCGCCCAGCGGTCCTCGGTGTACAACCCGGGTTACACCTGGGACAAGATCGCCTGACGCCAGGAGGGCGCGACCGGCGGTCGCGCCCTCCTCGTGCAATTCCCCCGCTACACCCAGGTGTCGAGCCACATCCGGGCCCGCCAGCCCTCCATCGGATTGGGGGTGCCGGTGTAGATGGGCCAGAAGTAGATGAAGCTTCCTCATCCAAAGAGAAATAGGCCCTCACCAGCGGTTTCTTCGCAGCGGAGGCTGTGAAGGCGCTACTGGGGCCGTCTGTGGGCCGTGGTCAGTGCTGCGAGCGCACGCTAAGCGTTGTGTGTGCGGTGGAGGCGAAGGAATGCCAAGCGGCGCTCGCGTTCGTGCCGCAGGCTTCAACTTGTGCTTTGGTGGCGCTGGATTCTGCTGCGTCGCCACCATGAAGTGCCCGGGGCCACCTGAGTATTGCAACGTGGAGTTGCTTCGCTGCTGACCCCATGCTGCGTGCCGATGAGACCAGGTCGTCGGGGCCCCAGAGCTGAAGCTTGGCGGTGGCAATCGTCAGAGCTATGAACGCTTCGTGTAGTGCGCTGAACTGCTCTTCGGAGAGGTCCTGGTCTCGTGAGATGCGCCCTTGGCATGGCACGGATTGGGTAATGAACGTCATCCATGCGGCCACGGTCTCGTCGCATGCCTGCCTCCGCTGCTCGCGAGTCCAGTGCTCGTGCTCAGCAGAGGCCTGATGTGCGACTTGTGTATGGACTGCCTCGATCGTCTTTTGTGCGCCAACACGCGCTCCATAGGCGGTCGCTAGGCCGCCGATGCCAGCCCCCACCACTCCGGCGATCCCTGCCAACGCTGCTGCTAGTCCCTGGTCCATGGCGTCATTCTGCTGGACCTCGTGGGCGTCATTCAGGCAGAGGACCCATTGAGAGATACAACGCTTCCACCGCGTTCCGCGTCCGCCCCTCGCTGCTCGGCATGAGGTGCGTGTACGTGCGCAGCGTGAACCCCGGATCTGCGTGACCGAGGTACTGACTCAGAGCTCGTAACACGATCTTGCTGAATGCTCCTGGTCGGCCGTGACCGGTGTGACGATTCGGCCGTTCGGGATGGTGTGAGTACCCGGCCGTGGATCGTGGACGATGACCTGTGGGCGCTGATCGAGCCGTTGCTGCCGCCCTGGCCCAAGAAGGCTCCCGGCCCGCGGCCGGTGCCGGACCGGCTGTGCCAGCAAGGCATCCTGTACGTGCTCCGCAACGACATCGCCTGGCAACTGCTGCCGCTGGAGCTGGGGTTCGGATCGGGCCAGACCTGCTGGCGGCGGCTGGAGCGGTGGCAGAAGGCCGGGGTCTTCGACCGGCTGCACCGGATCCTGCTCGCCGAGCTGAACGCGGCCGGCGAGCTGGACTGGTCCAGAGCGTGCGTCGACGGCTCCCACGTCCGCGCGAAAAAGGGGGAGCCGACACCGGTCCGTCGCCGGTCGACCGGCGGAAGACGGGCAGCAAGCACCATCTGATCTGCGATGGACGTGGCACTCCGCTGAAGGTCATCACCACCGCCGCCAACGTCAACGACGTCACCCAGACCCTCGCCCTGGTCGACGGCATCCCGCCCGTCGCAGGCCGCCCGGGCCGGCCGCGGCAGCGCCGAAGCCCTGCTCGGCGACAAGGGCTACGACTCCGACCCGAACCGCCGCGAACTGCGCAAGCGGCGGATACTCCCGGTCATCTCCCGCAGAGGCTCCCCGAACATCGAGGGCCTGGGCAAGCTCCGCTACGTCGTCGAGCAGACCTTCGCCCTGCTGCACCAGTTCAAACGCCTCGCCGTCCGCTGGGAACGGCGAACCGAACTCCACGACGCCTTCGTCTCCCTCGCCTGCAGCCTCATCTGCTGGAGACGCGTCAAGAAGCACAGCTCATGATCGTGTTACGAGCTCTCAAGGAACCCGGCACCGCCGAGTGGCTCAGACGTTAGCGGGGCGACGTCTCGCGGGCACGGTGATAGAGCGCGCCTCGTACACGCTGGAGAGGCAAGCGGAGGCCGTCCCGGGCCGTCTGTGGGCCGTCGAGGGGTCGCCGGAGCCCACTGACAGCCACCGACAACAACCAAGAGGGCGCGACCGACGGTCGCGCCCTCTTGCCGTATTTCCCCCGCTACACCCAGGTGTCCAGCCACATCCGGCTTCTCCACTGGTCCAGTGGAATGGGGGTGCCGGTGTAGATGGGCCAGAAGTAGATGAAATTCCAGACGATGAGCAGGACCAGGCAGCCCGCTGCCACCGCGCCGAAAGTGCGGCGTCTTTCCGAGGAGCCTCGGGGGCCGATGATCGCGCCCAGCATCATGGCCACCGCCAGGCACAGGAAAGGCACGAAGACGACCGCGTAGAAAAGGAAGATGGTGCGTTCCTGGTAAAGGAACCAGGGGAGCCAGCCGGCCGCGATGCCGCAGGCGATCGCGCCCGCGCGCCAGTCGCGGCGGAAGGCCCAGCGCCACAGGACGTACAGGATCGCGAAGCAGGCGGCCCACCAGAGGAGGGGGGTGCCGAGGGCCAGGACCTCCTGGGCGCACTTCTCCTTCGCCGTCGCCGGGCAGCCGGCCGTGCCGGGGGCGGGGGACTCGTAGAAGTACGAGACGGGGCGGCCCAGCACGATCCAGGACCAGGGGTTCGACTGGTAGGTGTGCGGCGAGGTGAGGCCGACGTGGAAGGTGTACACCTCGGACTCGTAGTGCCACAGGCTGCGCAGCCAGTCCGGGAGCCAGCCCCAGGTGCCGCCGCCGACCGCCTTGTCGTGCTCCTCGGCCCAGTGGCGGAAGTAGCCCTTGTCGGTGGCCAGCCAGCCGCTCCAGGTCGCCAGGTACGTGCCGATGGCCACCGGGACGACGGAGACGAACGCGGGGACCAGGTCCTTCTTGATCACCGCGAGGTACGGGCGGACGGCGCCGGCCGTGCGGCGGCCGCCGACGTCCCACAGGACGGTGAGGAGACCGAAGGCGACCATCACGTAGAGGCCGTTCCACTTGGTGGCCGCCGCGAGGCCCAGGGAGACGCCGGCCGCGATCCGCCAGGGCCGCCAGCCCAGGCGGAGGGTCTCGGCGATCTCCGCGTCCGGACGCAGGACCCCTTCCTCGTCCTCGGGGAGGGCGGCGGCGAGCCGTCGGCGCGTCCTGTCCCGGTCCAGGACCAGGCAGCCGAAGGCGGCGAGCACGAAGAACATCAGCACCTGGTCGAGCAGCGCGGTGCGGCTCATCACGAAGTGCAGTCCGTCGACGGCCAGGAGCAGGCCCGCCAGGCAGCCCAGGAACGTCGAGCGGAACAGCCGGCGGCCGATCCGGCACAGCATCAGCACGGACAGGGTGCCGAGCAGGGCGACCATGAAACGCCAGCCGAAGGGTTCGAAGCCGAAGAGCTTCTCGCCGACGCCGATCACCCATTTGCCCATCGGCGGGTGCACGACGTACCCGGGATCCGTCGGCACCAGGACCGAGCCGGGGTCGGTGAGGATCGTCTTGTCGATGTCCTTCGGCCAGGCCCCCTCGTACCCCTGGTTGATCAGGGCCCAGGAGTCCTTGGCGTAGTACGTCTCGTCGAATATCACCGCGTGCGGCTTGCCCAGGTTCCAGAACCGCAGCAGGCCCGCGACCGCCGTGACCAGGAGCGGACCGCCCCAGGCCAGCAGCCGCCACAGCCGGTCGGCGCCGCCGGGGCCGATGCCGAGCAGCGACCACGTCCGTTCGGAGGGCCGGGTGTACGGGGGGACGAGCCGCTCGCGCAGTCCGATCGGGTCGGAGGCAGGCGGTGTGTAGCCGAAGCGCCGCAGCCTCTGCTGCCACGAAGAGGGCTCTGCCACGGGCGCCGCCATGGGGTGCTGGCCCTCCAGGGCCTCGGGTGCGGTACTGGTCACCGCGCCATCGTAGGGAACGCGCCTGTGCGAGTCGCCTGTCCGGGCTGGGAGGATGTTCCGTGTGACAGGAACGCTGGTACTCGCAGGGACCCCCATCGGTGACATCGCGGACGCCCCGCCCCGTCTCGCCGCCGAGCTGCAGGGCGCGGACATCGTGGCAGCCGAGGACACCCGGAGGCTGCGCGGCCTCACCCGGGCGCTCGGCATCCACACGACGGGCCGGGTCGTCTCGTATTTCGAGGGCAACGAGTCCGCCCGTACGCCGGAGCTCGTCGAGGCCCTGGTCGGCGGGGCGCGGGTGCTGCTCGTGACGGACGCGGGCATGCCGTCGGTCTCGGACCCCGGCTACCGGCTGGTCGCCGCCGCCGTCGAGCAGGACATCAAGGTGACGGCCGTGCCCGGCCCGTCCGCCGTGCTCACCGCGCTGGCCCTCTCCGGCCTCCCGGTGGACCGCTTCTGCTTCGAGGGCTTCCTGCCGAGGAAGGCCGGCGAGCGCCTGGGCCGTCTCCGCGAGGTCGCGGACGAGCGCAGGACCCTCGTCTACTTCGAGGCCCCGCACCGGCTCGACGACACCCTGGCCGCGATGGCCGAGGTGTTCGGCGCCGAGCGCCGGGCCGCGGTCTGCCGCGAGCTGACGAAGACGTACGAGGAGGTCAAGCGGGGCCCGCTCGGCGAGCTCGCGGAATGGGCGAAGGACGGCGTACGGGGCGAGATCACCGTCGTCGTCGAGGGCGCCCCGGAGACCGGCCCGGCCGAGCTCGACGCGGAGGAGCTGGTGCGCAGGGTGCGGGTGCGCGAGGAGGCGGGGGAGCGCCGCAAGGAGGCGATCGCCGCCGTCGCGGCGGAGGCGGGGCTTCCCAAGCGGGAGGTGTTCGATGCCGTGGTCGCGGCAAAGAATGCGGACGTGTCGGGCCCCGGAAAGGGTAAAGGACTAATGTGAAAGGCAAAGCCGAACCCGGCGCCGGGACTCTTCGCAGGGCGCTTGGCAAGGGAACGCCAAAGAGAAATCCATGGTTCGTCCCCCGCTGATGCGCTCCGGCCCGAAAAGGCGTCCACTGATCAGTGGAGAGGAGCTGGCATGAGCGAGATCACCGGCACCGGCATATCCGTCGCCCATGAGGCGTACGCCTTCGCCTGCATGCGCTGTGGATACGGCTGGGAGCAGGCGTACGACATCGAGCACCACGTCGACGCCGCCGGCCAGGAATTCGTCGTCTACAAGGCCGACGGAGAGCGGGTACCGTCCCCGCTGTCCAGCCCCACCTGCATGAACTGCGGCGGACATGTCGTCCGCATCATGCGCGCGGGGCAGGTGTCGTCGGTGCTCGACCTGGTCGCCGCGACCGAGAAGCACCAGCACGGGGCGCGGGCGACGAAGCCCGTCTCACCGGCCGGGCCCATCGGCCAGGAGCTGACCGAGGACGACGCCCCCGAGAAGCCGCCGGTGCCGCATCACTGGCATCTGTCGGACCTCTTCCACCCCCGCAGGCGTCACCACTAGTCCACCGGTAACCCCGCGCGCCGGCACTCGTGGCCCTCGTACGATCGGGGCCATGAGTGCCAAGGACGCCCCGCCGCCGCTGCCCGAACCCCTCCTCGTGGAGGTCGCGGACTCGCACACCCACATGGACCTGCAGTCCGGGACCGTCGAGGAGGCCCTGGTCAAGGCCGCCGCGGTCGGCGTGACCACGGTCGTCCAGGTCGGCTGCGACGTGAAGGGCTCGCAGTGGGCCGCCGAGACGGCCGCCGCCCACGAGAACGTGCACGCCGCCGTCGCGCTGCACCCCAACGAGGCCCCCCGCATCGTCCTCGGGGACCCCGACGGCTGGTCCCGGCAGGGCGCCCGTCAGGGCGGCGGCGACGCGGCCCTCGACGACGCCCTCACCGAGATCGACCGGCTCGCCGCCCTGCCGTACGTCCGCGGCGTCGGCGAGACCGGCCTCGACTTCTTCCGTACGGGACCCGAGGGCATCGCCGCGCAGGAGCGTTCCTTCCGGGCCCACATCGAGATCGCCAAGCGGCACGGCAAGGCCCTCGTCATCCACGACCGGGAGGCCCACGCCGACGTGCTGCGCGTCCTGGACGAGGAGGGCGCCCCCGAGCGGACCGTCTTCCACTGCTACTCCGGCGACGCCGCCATGGCCGAGATCTGCGCCGCCAAGGGCTACTACATGTCCTTCGCCGGCAACGTCACCTTCAAGAACGCCCAGCCGCTGCGGGACGCGCTCGCGATCGCCCCGCTGGAGCTGGTCCTCGTCGAGACCGACGCGCCCTTCCTCACCCCGGCGCCCTTCCGGGGCCGCCCGAACGCCCCGTACCTGATCCCGGTCACCGTCCGGGCCATGGCCGAGGTCCGCGGCATCGGGGAGAACGAGCTGGCCGAGGCGATCGCCGTGAACACGGCCCGCGCCTTCGACTACTGAGCATCACCGATCCATAAAAGTTACGTGGCGTAGTCGGGTCGCTTTGGAGAGTGACGGCTCTCGGGGCTAGGGTCCCGGCCTCGTGAGTACTTCCCAGGGCAGTCACCGAGCCGGACGGCGGGGCGCGGGCGCGACCCTGCCCGTGCACGAGCAGCCGACGCAGGCGGCGCCCCTCGTGGTGCCGGGCGTCGTGCCGGGCGTCGTGCCGGGTCAGGGGTCCCGCGCCGGGGCCCGCCGGGCCGCCCGCCGCCGCAAGGCGTCCGGCGGGCCGGGCGAGGGCCTGCGGAGGCTCGTCCCGCAGGCGCTCGTCGTCGCCTTCCTCGCCGGCGGCACCAGCGCCTTCCTCGCCGACGACAAGGCCGTCGAGCTCACCGTCGACGGCGCCCCCCGCACCCTCCACACCTTCGCCGACGACGTGCGGGAGCTCCTCGCCGACGAGGGCGTCGCCGTCGGCGAGCACGACATCGTCGCGCCCGCCCCCGGCGAGGCCCTGGTCAGCGGCGACGAGATCGTCGTCCGGTACGGGCGGCCGGTCGCCCTCACCCTCGACGGGCAGCGCCGCCAGGTCTGGACGACCGCCGGGACCGTCGAGGGGGCGCTGCGCCAGCTCGGGGTCCGCGCCGAGGGCGCCTTCCTCTCGGCCTCCCGCGGGGCCACGATCTCCCGGCAGGGCCTCGCCCTCGACGTCCGCACCGAGCGGGCCGTCACCTTCCTGGCCGACGGACGCGAGCGGACGGTCCGTACGAACGCGGCCACCGTCCGGGAGGCCCTCGCCGAGGCCGGGATCACGCTCTCCGGACAGGACACCACCTCCGTCCCGGCCGACTCCTTCCCCCGCGACGGGCAGACGGTGAACGTCATGCGGATCACCGGCTCCCGGCAGGTGCGGGAGGAGTCCGTGCCGTACGCCGTGGAGCGGGTCCGCGACCCGGAGCTCTTCGCCGGCACCGAGGTCGTGGAACGGCAGGGCGTCCCGGGCGTCCGCCGCGTCACGTACAGCCTGCGCACGGTCAACGGGGTCAAGCAGCGGCCCCGCAGGACCGGCGAGGAGATCGTCCGCGAGCCCGTCAGCCGCAAGGTCCGGGTCGGCACCCGGCCGCTGCCCACCTCCGTCACCGGCGCCGACGGCCTCGACTGGGGCGCGCTGGCCGCCTGCGAGTCCGGCGGCCGCCCGAACGCGGTCGACCCCTCGGGGACGTACGGCGGGCTCTACCAGTTCGACCCGGGCACCTGGCGCGCGCTCGGGGGCAGCGGCACCGCGCAGAACGCGTCCGCGGCCGAGCAGACCTTCCGCGCGAAGAAGCTGTACGTGCAGCGGGGGGCGAGCCCGTGGCCCCACTGCGGACGACGGCTCACCCACGGCTAGGCCTGTCTTTCGGATCAGGCCCCGCGAGCCCGGCCTGATCCGAAAGACAGGCCTTAGGCCGCCCGGGTGACCGCCGCCCGAACCGGTGAGCCGTAGGTCGGCCCCAGCCGGGCCCCGTAGGCTGTACCGGTGAGCACCACCACCGGCCCCGAAAGCCCCGACGCCCTCCTCGGCCCCGCCGACATCCGTGAGCTGGCCGCCGCCCTCGGCGTGCGCCCCACGAAGCAGAAGGGCCAGAACTTCGTCATCGACGCCAACACCGTCCGGCGGATCGTCCGCACGGCCGAGGTGCGGCCCGAGGACGTGGTCGTGGAGGTGGGGCCCGGGCTCGGCTCCCTCACCCTGGCCCTCCTGGAGGCCGCCGACCGCGTGACGGCCGTCGAGATCGACGACATCCTCGCCGCCGCGCTCCCGGCGACGATCGCCGCCCGCATGCCGCAGAAGAAGGACCGCTTCGCGCTCGTCCACTCCGACGCGATGCACGTCGAGGAGCTCCCGGGCCCGCCGCCCACCGCGCTCGTCGCGAACCTGCCGTACAACGTGGCCGTGCCCGTCCTGCTCCACATGCTGGAGCGGTTCCCGACCATCGAGCGGACCCTCGTCATGGTCCAGGCCGAGGTCGCCGACCGGCTCGCCGCCAAGCCCGGGAACAAGGTGTACGGGGTCCCCTCCGTCAAGGCCAACTGGTACGCCGAGGTCAAGCGCGCCGGCGCGATCGGCCGCAACGTCTTCTGGCCCGCGCCGAACGTCGACTCCGGCCTCGTCTCCCTCGTCCGCCGCACCGAGCCGCTGCCGACCACCGCGAGCCGGCAGGAGGTCTTCGCGGTCGTCGACGCGGCCTTCGCCCAGCGCCGCAAGACGCTGCGCGCGGCCCTCGCGACCTGGGCGGGCTCGCCCGCCGCGGCGGAGGAGGCCCTGGTGAAGGCCGGGATCTCGCCGCAGGCGCGGGGCGAGTCGCTGACGGTGGAGGAGTTCGCGCGGATCGCGGAGAACAAGCCGGAGGCGCAGGCATGAACGGCGTGACCGTACGCGTCCCCGCCAAGGTCAACGTCCAGCTCGCCGTCGGCGCGGCCCGCCCCGACGGCTTCCACGACCTGGCCAACGTCTTCCTCGCCGTCTCCCTGTACGACGAGGTCACCGCCACCCCCGCCGACACGCTGACGATCACCTGCGAGGGCCCGGACGCCGACAAGGTGCCGCTGGACCGGAGCAACCTGGCCGCGCGGGCCGCCGAGCTGCTCGCCGCCCGGCACGGCATCGCGCCGGACGTGCACCTGCACATCAGGAAGGACATCCCGGTCGCCGGCGGCATGGCGGGCGGCAGCGCGGACGGCGCGGGCGCCCTGCTCGCCTGCGACGCGCTCTGGGGCCTGGACACGCCCCGCGAGGTGCTCCTGGAGATCTGCGCCGAGCTCGGCTCGGACGTGCCGTTCAGCCTGGTCGGCGGGGCGGCGCTCGGCACCGGGCGGGGCGAGAAGCTGACGGAGCTGCCGGTCGGGGGCACCTTCCACTGGGTGTTCGCCGTCGCGGACGGCGGTCTGTCGACCCCCGCGGTGTACGGGGAGTTCGACCGTCTCGCCGAGGGCGTCGAGGTCCCGGAGCCGGCCGCCTCCCCGGCGCTCCTGGAGGCCCTGGCGACCGGTGACACCGCCGCTCTCGCCGCCACCCTCGCCAACGACCTCCAGGCACCGGCGCTCTCCCTGCGCCCCTCGCTCGCCGCGACCCTGGCGGCGGGCACCGAGGCGGGCGCCCTCGCGGCGCTGGTCTCCGGCTCGGGCCCGACGACGGCGTTCCTGGTGAAGGACGCGGAGACGGCGGACGCGGTCGCCGCCGCCCTCGTCGCCTCCGGCACCTGCCGCACGGCCCGCCCGACGACCTCCCCGGCGCCGGGCGCGGTCGTCCTCGGCTAGAGCTTGTTGCGGGAGATGCGGGCCAGGAGGAGGTTCGGGTCCGGGGTCTCGGTCTCGGGGTCGAAGAAGTAGCCCGCGCTGGGGACGTAGACGGTCTTGGCGCGGATCGCCACCGAGGTCGGGCTGTCGAGGCCGTCCGCGCCGGTGAGGACCGTCTTGTGGGTTCCGTCGGGGCGGACGAGTTCGAGCTTGTCCTCCGAGACCCGCGCGGCCAGGACCGTGTCGCCGTGCCCGGTGAAGGCGAAGTCGTCGATGCCGGTGAGCCCGGTCGCCCGGGTCTGGATCGGGCCCGCGGTCCGGTTCTTCTCGATCGGGATCCGGAGCAGGGTCCTCTGGGCCGAGTTGGACACCCAGACGGCGCCGTCGTGGAGCTTGAGGCCGTTGGCCCCGAAGGGGAGGTCCTGGGTCGGCTCCAGGGCCGCTCCGGAGGCCCATTCCGTCGCCTGCACCATGTTGTCCCCGTCCGGCACCCGCGCGCTCCACACGACGCCGAGTGCCGAGTCCGCGGCGTAGAGGGTGTCGCACTTCTCGTCGAGGGCGAGACCGTTGGGGAAGCCGTCGACCGGCACCTTCACGATCAGCTGGGGCGCGCTGCCGTCGGGGCGGATGCGCCAGATGCCGTTCTCCTCGTCGGTGCCGGTGACGTAGTTGACGTACAGGGTGCCGTCGTGGGCGCGGGCGATGCCGGTGAGGAGGGAGCCCGTCGGGTCCGTGACCGTGGGGAGGACCGCGAGGTCGGTCGGCCCGGAACCGTCCTTGCCGACCCGCACCACCTTGTGGGCGTAGGCGAAGGTCAGGATCGCCGAGCCGTCGGGTGCGAGGGCGATGTTCTCCGGGGTCTCCCCGGCGACGAAGTCGAAGTGCGCGACGACGCGGGGATCGGACACGGTCGGGTCGGCGGCCGACGCGGGGCCGGCGGCGAGCACGGTGAGAGCGGCGGTGGCGGCGGCGACGGCGGCCAGACGCGGGCGTCTCGACATGGGCTTCTCCTCGTGGGGGGTGCGGGTGACCTGAGGAGAGGCTCGCGGTTCGCCCGCCGGGGAGCACGGCAGCCGTGGCCGGGAGGTCGCCCACGTGGCCGACGGCTTGGGGCCGGTTGGCACTGCGCGGCGGGCTTCCTGGGTTCCGTACTCCCGATACTCAGCTCCCGATTTGAGTATCCGCGCCCTGACGGCCGGCCGGGCCGCCGCGGGACCGTGCTCGCATGGGAATCAGCGCGCGTGAACTCGCCGCCGCCACACCGGCGACGCGGGACCGGTACGTCGATCTGCTCCGGGTCGCCTCGCTCGCGGTCGTCGTCCTCGGCCACTGGCTGATGGCGGCCGTCAACGCCGACGGGCAGGTCGGGAACCTGCTCGCCGTCGTGCCGGAACTCCAGCTGGTGACCTGGGTGTTCCAGGTGATGCCGGTGTTCTTCTTCGTGGGGGGCTTCTCGCACGCCCTCGCCCACCGCTCCCGCCCGCAGTACGCGGCGTTCCTGCGGGCCCGGCTCCAGCGGCTGCTGCGGCCGACGATGGTGTTCGTCGGGGTGTGGGGCGCGGCCGCGCTGCTGCTCCAGCTGTCCGGGGCGGACGAGGGGCTCACCGGGGTGGCGCTGCGGCTCGTCACGCAGCCGCTGTGGTTCATCGGGATCTACCTGGCGATGGTGGCCTTCACGCCGCCGCTGCTGCGGCTGCACGAGCGGTGGGGGTGGGGCGCGTTCCTCGTCCTCGCGGGCGGGGCGGTCGCGGTGGACGTGCTGCGGTTCGCGGTGGGCGTCCCCTTCGTGGAGTTCCTGAACTTCGCGTTCGTGTGGCTCGCGGTCCACCAGCTCGGTTTCCTCCGCGCCGACGGCATGATCCGCCGCCCGGCGCTGCTCGCCGGAGCGGGCCTCCTCGGCGCGACGGCGCTCGTCGCCCTCGGGCCGTATCCGCTGTCGATGGTGGGGATGCCGGGCGAGAAGGTGTCGAACATGGCGCCGCCGACGCTCGCCCTGCTCTGCCACGGCCTGTGGCTGGTCGGCGCGGTCGAGCTGCTCAAGGGCCCGGGTGCGCGGTTCGTCGCCCGGGCCGGGGTGTGGCGGGCGGTGGTCGCGGCGAACGGGATCGCGATGACGGCGTTCCTGTGGCACCTGACGGCCATGCTCGGGGTGTACGGGGCGCTGCTCGGTCTCGGCGTGGAGCTGCCGGCCCCGGCCTCGGGCGCCTGGTGGGCGCAGGTCCCGCTCCGGTTCGCGGCGGCGGCCGTGCTCACGGCGCTGCTGGTCGCGGTCTTCCGCCGCTTCGAGGCGCCGGTCCCGGCCGCCCCGGCGACCGGTACGGGCGGGCCCCTCGCCGCCCTCGGCATCACGCTCGCCCTGTTCGGTGTCCTGGGCCTGTCCCTGACGGGCTTCGCCGGGCTCCTGGAGGGTCACTCGGCGACCCTGATCGCCGTCCCGGTCACGGCCCCGGCGGCGGTGGGGCTCGCGCTCGTGGGGTGGCTGCTCGTGGAGCGGGCGGGGCGGGTCAGATCGCGATGACGGTCGCGCGGCCCCGGCAGAGGGCCAGCAGGTCCTCCGGGGCCGAGGTCAGCACGGTGACGGGGCCGGGCGCCGTGAGGGCCGTCGCGGCGACCGTCGCGTCGATGGCGTACGTGTGGCCGTGGAGTCCCGTCTCGGCGAGCAGGGCCGCCGCGCGCCGGGCCACGGCCTCCGTCACGGGTTCGACGACGAGACGGGACAGGGTCCATTCCAGGGCGGCCCGGTTGATCCGGGGGTGCATCACCTCCACCAGCGTGGCCGCGCTCGTCACGACCCGCAGGTCGTCGGCGCGGGCCAGGGCGAGCCAGCCGGTGACCTCGCGGTCGCGCAGGACGGCCTTGGCGAGGCCCTCGCTGTCGAGCACCAGCGTGCCGCCGGGTACGGCCTCGGAGCGAGGGGTCACGCGGCGCTCGCCTCGCCGGTCGTCGTACCGCCCTGCTCCTGACGGGCCCGGCGCAGCTGCTCGCGCCTCGCCTGGATCTCCTCGTCCGTGACGGGCCCGTGTTCGGCCTCCGCCACCGCGATGAGCTCGTTGAGGTCGTCCCGTTCGATCTGCCGGGCGACGGCGGCGGTCACATAGGCCGAGAGCCCGGAGGGGCCGCCACGCGCGCGTGCCGCCTCCGCGAGGTCCCGGGGCATGCTGATCGAGTACTTCTGGGTGGGCTCGCTCATGCCTCTTATGCTACCGCTGATGCCACCCGTCGGGCGGGGAGAGCCCGGCGACGTACCCTGGGACGTCGATCGATCCCCCGTACAGGAGTGAACGTGGCCGTCAACCTGGTCAATGTCGAGGCCGTCAGCAAGGTGTACGGCACCCGTGCCCTGCTCGACGGGGTCTCGCTCGGCGTCTCCGAGGGGGACCGGATCGGGGTCGTCGGACGCAACGGCGACGGCAAGACCACCCTCATCCGGATGCTCGCCAAGCTGGAGGAGGCCGACACCGGCCGCGTCACCCACAGCGGCGGGCTCCGCCTCGGGGTGCTCACCCAGCACGACTCCCTCGACCCGAAGGCCACCATCCGGCACGAGGTCATCGGCGTCATGGCCGACCACGAGTGGGCGGGCAGCGCCAAGATCCGCGACGTGCTCACCGGCCTCTTCGGCGGCCTCGACCTGCCCGGCTTCGAGCAGGGCCTCGACACGGTCATCGGCCCGCTCTCCGGCGGCGAGCGCCGCCGCATCGCGCTCGCCAAGCTCCTCATCGAGGACCAGGACCTGATCGTCCTCGACGAGCCCACCAACCACCTCGACGTCGAGGGCATCGCCTGGCTCGCCAAGCACCTCCAGGAGCGCCGCTCGGCGCTCGTCTGCGTCACCCACGACCGCTGGTTCCTCGACCAGGTCTGCACCCGCATGTGGGACGTGCAGCGCGGTGACGTGCACGAGTACGAGGGCGGCTACTCCGACTACGTCTTCGCCCGCGCCGAGCGCGAGCGGATCGCCGCCACGGAGGAGGCCAAGCGGCAGAACCTGATGCGCAAGGAGCTCGCCTGGCTCCGGCGCGGCGCCCCCGCCCGTACCTCCAAGCCGCGCTACCGCATCGAGGCCGCGAACGAGCTCATCGCCGACGTGCCGCCGCCGCGCGACACCTCCGAGCTGATGAAGTTCGCCAACGCCCGCCTCGGCAAGACGGTCTTCGACCTGGAGGACGTGAGCATCACCGCCGGCCCCAAGGAGCTGCTCAAGCACCTCACCTGGCAGCTCGGGCCCGGCGACCGCATCGGCCTCGTCGGCGTCAACGGCGCGGGCAAGACCTCACTCCTGCGGGCGCTCGCCGAAGCGGCCGTCAGCCAGGGCGAGAAGCAGCCGGCCGCCGGGAAGATCGTCGTCGGCAAGACCGTCCGGCTCGCCTACCTCTCGCAGGACGTCACCGAACTCCCCGCCACGCTGCGCGTCCTGGAGGCCGTGCAGCAGATCCGCGACCGCGTCGACCTCGGCAAGGGCCGCGAGATGACCGCCGGTCAGCTCTGCGAGCAGTTCGGCTTCTCCAAGGAGAAGCAGTGGACCCCCGTCGGCGACCTCTCCGGTGGTGAGCGCCGCCGCCTCCAGCTGCTCCGCCTCCTGATGGACGAGCCGAACGTCCTCTTCCTCGACGAGCCCACCAACGACCTCGACATCGAGACCCTCACCCAGCTGGAGGACCTCCTCGACGGCTGGCCGGGCTCCATGGTCGTCATCTCCCACGACCGGTTCTTCATCGAGCGCACCACGGACCGGACGTTCGCGCTGCTCGGCGACAAGACGCTGCGGATGCTGCCGCGCGGCATCGACGAGTACCTGGAGCGCCGCCAGAAGATGATCGAGGCGGCCGTCCCGGCGCCCGCCGCAGCGCCCGCGCAGGCCAAGCCCGGCCTCTCCGCCGCCGACGCCCGCGCCGCCAAGAAGGAGCTGCAGAAGGTCGAGCGTCAGCTCGACAAGCTCTCCGACCGGGAGGCGAAGCTGCACGCGCAGATCGCCGACAACGCCACCGATTTCGAGAAGGTGGCGAAGCTCGACGCGGAGCTCCGGGAACTCGCGGGGGAGCGGGAGGAATTGGAGATGCGCTGGCTGGAACTGGCCGAGGACGCCTAGGTCCGGCCCGGCGGGACGCATAACAACGGCATCACAGGCCGGTCCTCCCTTGGGTACAAGGGGCGGACCGGTCGCTTTTGCGCCAGCGCGTGAGTGGTAGAAAGAAAACCCGTTCACGTCAAGGGGGAACCGCTGATGACCCAGCCGCCCAGCAACCAGCCGCCGGGGGGCTTCGGAGCCCCTCAGGACCCGAACCAGGCCCCGGGCCAGGCCCCGAACCAGGGTCCGGCCGTGCCGCCCGTGCCGCCGCAGGCTCCGCCGGTCCCGCCGCAGGCACCGCCGACCCCGCCCGCCACGCAGCCCGGTTACGGGTACCCGCTGGGGGCACCTCCCGGGCCGCAGGGCCCAGGGGGACAGCCGGGCCAGGCGCCGCAGCCCGGTCCGTACGGCCAGCCGGGTCCCTACGGCCAGCCCGCACAGCCCGGCCAGCCCGCTCAGCCCGGCCCGTACGGACAGCCCGCGCAGCCCCCCTACGGGTACCCGCAGCAGGGCCAGCCCGGTCAGCCCGGCCCGTACGGTCAGCAGCCGAACCCCTACGGCGGCTACCCCACCCAGCCCATGTACCAGGGCGCCCCCACCCCGCCCCAGGGCCCCGGTGGCGGCGGCCCGTTCAAGGGCAGGACCGGCATCGTCGCCGGCGTGGCCGCCGCGGCCGTCCTGGTCGCCGCCGTCACGACCTGGGCCGTCGTCGGCGGGGACGACGACAAGGACCCGGTCGCCCAGCCCACCGCCACGGCCACCTCCTCCTCCGGTGCGCCGAAGCCCACCGAGTCGGTGGACCAGGGCGACGGCTCGGGCGACGGCGAGAACGGCGAGGAGGACCTCAACGCGGGCCGCCAGGCCGGCGAGGCGAAGGTCAACTGGCTGCTGAAGAACGACGTCGACCTGCCCCGCAACGGCTCCGACGTCTTCGGCCCGTGGATCGTCGGCGACACCGTCGTCAAGGCGATGTACAAGGGCGTCGACGGCTACGGCCTGAGCGACGGCAAGCGCAAGTGGCACGTCGACCTGCCGTTCGAGCTGTGCGCGGTCCCGCCGGAGCCCGCCGCCGACGGCACCATGGTCTTCGGCTACGCCGAGAGCGCCAAGGACGGCGCCAAGTGCACCCAGCTCCAGAAGGTCGACCTCAAGACCGGCAAGGCCGGCTGGAAGAAGGCCGTCCCGAAGGCCACGGGCCTCTTCGCCTTCTCCGACAACACCCTTGCCATCAGCGGCAACACGGTCACCGCGGCCGGCTCCAGCAGCGCGTACGGCTTCTCGCTCGCCGACGGCCGCCAGCTCTTCAAGGGCGCCGACAGCGGCTGCAAGCCCTTCGCCTACGCGGGCGGCAGCAAGCTGATCGCCGCCATGGACTGCCCCTCGGGCAGCACCACCAAGAAGCTCCAGGCCATCGGTGAGGTCGACCCCAACACCGGCAAGCCGAAGTTCACCTTCCAGCTGGAGGCGAACTGGGAGGTCGACAAGGTCTACTCGGTCGACCCGCTGGTCGTCTCGGCCACCCAGCGCGACCAGAAGAAGTGGTCCATCTTCGCGCTGAACGCCAACGGCAAGCTGCGCTCGCAGATCCAGGGCGGCAACGACAAGTTCGCGCCCTCGTGCGGCGGCAGCTTCGTCATCTTCGGCAAGAACCTCCAGGGCTGCACCGGTGTCGCCGCCGACGCGAACACCTTCTACATGGCCACGGAGACCGGTTACGGCAAGGGCAACGAGGTCGTCGCCTTCGACCTGAACACCGGCAAGGCCAAGTGGCGCTCCAAGGCGCCCGGCGACCAGCCGATGACGCCGCTGCGCATGGACGGCGGGCAGGTCCTGCTGTACGTGGACCCGTCGTACGACAAGGGCGGCGCCGTCGCCACCCTCGCGCCGACCGGCGGCGCGCCGAAGATCCTGCTCCAGCACCCGGCCTCGGCCGCCGGGATCGAGAGCAACTTCTACGACGCGAGCTTCGCCTACGGCAGCGGCACCTTCGTTGTGGCGAGCGGACGTGTGTCGGCGTCCAACGACAAGGACGAGATGCAGGTCAAGACCATGATGGCCTTCAGCAAGTGAGGTACACGGACCGATGACGCAGCCACCCCCTCCGCCGCCGAACCAGCCCCCGGACCCGCAGGGCGGCTTCGGCGCCCCGACGCCCCCGCCGCAGCAGCCGCCGGCCCAGCCGGAGCCCGGATACGGCTACCCGCAGCAGCCGCCCGCGGCGCAGCCGGAGCCCGGCTACGGCTACCCGCAGCAGCCGTACGGGTACCCCACCGCGCCCCAGCAACCGCAGCAGCCGCAGCAGCCCTCGCAGTACGGCGGTTACCAGCAGCCCCAGCAGCCGGTCCAGCCCCCGTACGGGTACCCGACGCAGCCGCAGCAGCCGCAGTACGGCGGTTACCAGCAGCCCGCCACGGCCGCGGTCCCTGCCGCCGGCGGCAAGAAGCTGTCGGCGCAGCTCCAGATCGTCATCGCGGCGGCCGTCGCCGTCGTCCTGATCATCGGCGCCGGCATCTGGTACGCCAACTCCGGCGGCGACGACGGCGGCAACGAGGCGAAGGGCTCGGGCGGCACGTCGCAGGGCCCCGCCTCGGGCGGTGGCGGCGACACCGGTGGCAAGGGCCTGGGCGGCGGCGGCAAGGAGAAGCCGCCGGCCGACACCAAGTCGACGATGACGTTCCAGATCGCGCAGCCCAAGGTCCCGGACATCACCGACGTCTCCGGTTCCTGGATCACCGACAAGGCGTTCGTGAAGCCGGGCGTCAACTCGCTGGTGGGCTACGACCTGGACAAGGGCAGCGTCCAGTGGACGCTGCCGCTGACCGGCCAGGTCTGCGGCGCCTCGCGGCACGTCACCGCCGACAACAAGGCGCCGATCCTCTTCGAGGCCACCAAGCGGGTGGGCCCGCGCTACTACCAGCCGTGCACCGAGGTCGGCGTGGTCGACCTGAACACCGGCAAGCTGCTCTGGTCCACCTCGGTCACCGGCGGCTCCGCCGGCGACCAGAAGGCCCGCTTCACCGAGGTCACGCTCAGCGGGTCGACCGTCGCGGCCGGCGGCACCGACGGCGGCGCCGCCTTCGACCTCACCAACGGCAACCCGCGCTGGAAGCCGCAGGCGAACGACCAGAACTGCTACGACATGGGGTACGGCGGCGGCGAGGGCCTCGTCGCGGTCCGCAAGTGCGGTCAGTACGACAACCCGAACGTGCTGATCCAGAACCTCAACCCGACCACGGGCGCCCCGCTCTCGCAGTTCAAGATGCCGCCCGGCGTGAAGTACGCCTCGGTCGTCTCCACCAAGCCGCTGGTCGTCGCGGCCGACGTCGGCGAGACCGCCGGTGACGGCAGCGGCATCTCGGACTTCTTCTCCATCGACGAGAAGACCGGGAAGCTGAAGGCGAAGATCACGGCGGACGCGGACCAGTACGCGGCCCGCTGCCGCGCCACCGAGGTCGAGTCCTGCACCCAGGCGCTGGTCGGCAACGGCCGGCTGTACGTGCCGACCGAGGAGCACGAGGGCAGCACCGGCGAGTACGGCAGCGAGACCAACGAGATCATCGCCTTCGACCTGGCCACCGGCCGCACCGTGCCCGAGAAGGCCGACGCCGGCGACAAGTTCACGTACGTCCCGCTCCGCATGGACGGCGGCAACCTCATCGCCTACAAGGCCCCGCCCTACGACCAGGGCGGCCGGATCGTCTCGGTCGACGGCGGCACGATGAAGGAGACGCTGCTCCTGGAGAACCCGGCGAACAAGTCGATCCACAGCGCCGAGAGCAGCTTCAGCCTGAACGGCGCCGAACTCCTCTACGGCAACGGCCGGTTCTTCATCTCGGAGACCCTCGTCAGCAAGCCGCGGGAGAACCCGTCGCCGAACGACATCAAGGAGTACCTGATCGTCTCCTTCTCCGTCGCGCACTGACGACCCGTCGTCCGCCCGTGGGCCCTTCCGGTGATCCGGAGGGGCCCACGCGCATGTCGGCGGCCGGAGCGGGGGAGCGTGTAGCTTTCCGGGTCGGGGCGGCCGGGGCATCCGGCCGGCCAGGAGGAGGGGGGATGACCGGGATGGGCGTACGCCTCGTGGTGGTGGACGACCACCGCCTGCTCGCGGAGGCGCTCGCCTCGGCGCTGAAGCTGCGCGGGCACCGGGTGCTCGCGGCGGCCGCGCCGGTGGCGGGGGCCGCGGAGCTGGTGGTGAGCCGGGCGCCGGAGGTCTGCCTCCTTGGCACGGCGGCGCCGGACGCGCCGGGGACCTTCGACCCGGTCGTACGGATCAAGCGGGAGCGGCCGCAGGTCGCCGTGGTGGTGCTCGGCCCGGTGCCCTCGCCGCGCGGGATCGCGGCGGCGTTCGCGGCCGGGGCCTCGGGGTACGTGCGGCACGACGAGCGCATCGAGGGCGTCGAGCGGGCCCTGGTGAAGGCGCGGGCGGGGGAGTCGGCGGTGGCGCCGCAGCTGCTCCAGGGGGCGTTCGCGGAGCTGCTGCACCCTTCGGCGCAGCCGGACGACGAGGCGCAGCGGCTGCTCCGGCTGCTGACCCACCGGGAGGTGGAGGTCCTCGTCCGGGTCGCGGAGGGCGAGGACACCCGGCTGATCGCGGCGGGGATGGGGATCGCGCCGAGCACGGCGCGGACGCATGTGCAGCGGGTGCTGATGAAGCTGGGGGTCGGCTCGCGTCTGGAGGCGGCGGCGCTGGCGGCCCGGACGGGGCTGCTCGACCGTGCGGTGCCGGGGCAGCGCGGCTCCTTCTGAGGCACCGGCCGAGGCTGCTCGCGAGGCTTCTTCCGAGGTGAGGCCGCCGGGCTCCGGGTGAGGGGCCCGGCTTCGGCATTGACTGCGATGTTGGAATGTGATTCTTTGTGCGTGGTTCTGTTTGGTCCGCCCGGAGGCACCCCGTGAAGAAGACCGTCACCACGCTCGCCGACGGGCGCGAGCTGATCTACTACGACACGCGCGACGACATCGTCCGCAGCGCCGTCGACCCCCGTCCCCTCACTCCGGTCGTCTCCCGCTCCGAGATCCGGTACGACGAGCTCACCGGCGATCCCGTCGCCATCGCCTCGCACCGGCAGGCCCGCACCTACCTCCCGCCGGCCGACGCCTGCCCGCTCTGCCCCGCCAAGGACGGCCGGGAGAGCGAGATCCCCGAGGAGAGCTACGAGGTCGCGGTCTTCGAGAACCGCTTCCCCTCCCTCTCCGGCGGCGTCGGCCGCTGCGAGGTCGTCTGCTTCACCGACGACCACACGGACTCCTTCGCCGACCTCACCGAGGAGCGCGTCGGGCTCGTCCTCGACGCCTGGACCGACCGGACCGCCGCCCTCTCCGCGCTGCCCGGCGTCGAGCAGGTCTACTGCTTCGAGAACCGGGGCGCGGAGATCGGCGTCACCCTGCCGCACGCGCACGGCCAGATCTACGCCTTCCCGTACGTCACGCCCCGCACGGCCGCCATGCGCCGCCGCGCCGACGAGCACCGCGCGGCGACCGGCCGGAACCTCTTCGACGACGTCGTCGTCCGCGAGAGGGCGGACGGCGAGCGGGTGGTCCTGGAGACCGAGCACTGGATCGCCTTCGTGCCGTACGCCGCCCACTGGCCGTACGAGGTCCACCTCCACCCGAAGCGCCGGGTGCCCGACCTGCTCGCCCTGGACGCGGCGGAGCGCACAGAGTGCGCACAGGTCTACCTGGAACTCTTGAGGCGCTTCGACCGGATCTTCGGCCCGGACGAGCCGCCGACGCCCTACATCGCCGCCTGGCACCAGGCGCCGTTCACGGACGAGCGGCGCGAGGACTTCGGACTGCACCTGGAGCTTTTCACCGTCCGGCGGGCCTCTGGCAAGCTGAAGTTCCTCGCGGGCACCGAGTCCGGCATGGGCGCCTTCATGAACGACGTACGGCCCGAGGACGCGGCCCGACGACTCCGAGAGGTGGCAAGCGCATGACGCGGAAGTATCTGGTGACCGGAGGGGCCGGATATGTGGGCAGCGTGGTCGCCGCCCACCTCCTGGAGCGGGGCCACCGGGTCACCGTCCTCGACGACCTCTCCACCGGCTTCGCCGAAGCCGTCCCCGAGGGCGCCGAGTTCATCCGGGGCCGCATCCAGGACGCGGCCGAGTGGCTCGACTCTCCCCCTGGCTCCGCCGGGGGGACCCCCACCTACGACGGCGTCCTGCACTTCGCCGCCTTCTCCCAGGTCGGCGAGTCGGTCGCCAAGCCCGAGAAGTACTGGGAGAACAACGTCGGCGGCACCATGGCGCTGCTCGCCGCGATGCGCACCGCCGGGGTCCGCAAGCTGGTCTTCTCCTCCACCGCCGCCACCTACGGCGAGCCGGAGACCGTGCCGATCACCGAGACCGCGCCGACCGCCCCCACCAGCCCGTACGGGGCGAGCAAGCTGGCCGTCGACCACATGATCGGCGGGGAGTGCGCGGCCCACGGCCTCGCCGCCGTCTCGCTGCGCTACTTCAACGTCGCCGGGGCGTACGGCGCGCTCGGCGAGCGCCACGAGCCCGAGTCCCATCTGATCCCGCTCGTCCTCCAGGTCGCCCTGGGCCGGCGCGAGGCGATCTCCGTGTACGGCGAGGACTACCCGACCCCGGACGGCACCTGCGTCCGCGACTACATCCACGTCGCCGACCTCGCCGAGGCCCACCTCCTCGCGCTCGACGCGATGACCGCCGGCGAGCACCTGATCTGCAACCTCGGCAACGGCAACGGCTTCTCCGTCCGCGAGGTCGTCGAGACCGTCCGCAAGGTCACCGGCCACCCGATCCCCGAGATCACCGCCGGGCGCCGCCCCGGCGACCCCGCCGTCCTGGTCGCCTCCGCCGAGGCCGCCCGCGAGCGGCTCGGCTGGACGCCGTCGCGCCCCGACCTGGCCGAAGTCGTCGCCGACGCCTGGGCGTTCGCACGACGCCGGGAAGGAGCACGCCCGTGACCGTCGCCGCCGACTTCGAGGCGCTCTATGGCGCCGCCCCCGACGGGCTCTGGGCCGCCCCCGGGCGGGTCAACCTGATCGGGGAGTACACCGACTTCAACGACGGCTTCGTGCTGCCGCTCGCGCTCCCGCACACCGCCGTCGCCGCCGTCTCCCGCCGCGACGACGGCGTCCTGCGCCTGCACTCCGCCGACGTCGACGGCGGGATCGTCCAGCTGGAGGTCGACGCCCTGGAGCCGCTCTCCGGCGGCGGCTGGGCCGCCTACCCCGCCGGGGTCGTCTGGGCGCTGCGCGAGGCCGGGCACCCGGTCTCCGGGGCCGACGTCCACCTGACCTCGACCGTGCCGACCGGCGCCGGGCTGTCCTCCTCGGCGGCCCTGGAGGTCGTCACCGCGCTCGCCCTGAACGACCTGTTCGAGCTGGGGCTCTCCCGTCCCGAGCTGGCCCGGCTCGCCCAGCGCGCCGAGAACGCCTTCGTCGGCGTGCCCTGCGGCGTCATGGACCAGATGGCCTCCGCCTGCGCCGAGGAGGGCCACGCACTGCATCTGGACACCCGGGACCTCTCGTACCGTCAGGTCCCCTTCGACCTGTCGCACGAGGGGCTCCAGCTGCTCGTCGTCGACACCCGCGTGAAGCACGCGCTCGGAGACGGCGCGTACGCCGAGCGGCGCGCCGGGTGTGAAGCGGGTGCGCGGGCGCTCGGTGTGCGCACCCTGCGCGAGGTGAGCGCCGCGCATCTGCCCGAAGCGCTCGGACGTTTGAGCGACGAGACGATTCTTCGGTACGTGCGGCACGTCGTCTCCGACAACGACCGGGTGGAGCGGACCATCGCGCTGCTCGACGCCGGCGCCACCCGGGCCGTCGGCCCGGTCCTCACCGAGGGCCACGCCTCCCTCCGGGACGATCTGCGGGTCTCCTGCCCCGAGCTGGACCTCGTCGTCGAGGCGGCCAACGCCGCCGGGGCGCTCGGCGCCCGGATGACCGGCGGCGGCTTCGGCGGCTCGGCCGTCGTCCTCGTGGAGACCGAGCGCGCGGAGACCGTGTCGGCCGCCGTCGGCAAGGCCTTCGCCGAGGCCGGTCACGCCGCCCCGGGGATCTTCCCGGCCGTCCCCTCGGCGGGGGCGCGCCGCCTCTGAACCACCGCACACACCCGGACTGCTTCGGACAGTTCCGCTAATCGGCCCCCACCGCGGCGCCCCGCCCCTACTCTGAGGGGCAGCGCCGGTGGGGGCCGGTGCTGTTCAGGGGGCGAGACCCGTCGGGTACGGCGCCAGAAGCGGGGTAACAGTCAACGCACGGCGGCGGCCGTGCCTTCGACGGACCCGCCTCCGGCGCCGTACCCGCGTCGGTCCGTTCCTCGACACTTGGGAGTGTCCGTGGCACGCATCCGCGTCCTGGTGGTGGACGACCACCGCATCTTCGCCGAATCGCTGGCCGCCGCCCTCGCGGCGGAGCCCGATGTCGACGTCGCCGCCGCCGGCAGCGGCCCGGCGGCCCTGCGCTGTCTGGAGCGCGGCGCGGCGGAGGGCCGCAGGTTCGACGTGCTGCTCGTCGACGCCGAGCTGGGCGCGGGGCCCGCCGGAGCGGCCGTGGCGCGTGCGGTGCCCGCGGACGCGGAGGGCGCCGTGGACGGGATCTCGCTGGTCACGGGCGTACGACGGATGCAGCCCGCCCTCCGTACGGTCGTCCTCGCGGAGAAGGACGACCCGCGCAGGGCCGCGCTCGCGCTGCAGGCCGGGGCCTCGGGCTGGGTGGCGAAGGACTGTTCGCTGCAGCGGCTCCTCGCCGTCGTACGGGGTGTGCTGCGGGACGAGACGCATCTGCCGCCCGCGCTGCTCACGGGCGTTCTGCGGGAGTTGACGGAGGCGCGCAGACACCGGACGGACAGCGAGCGGCTCGTGGAGTCGCTGACGCCGCGCGAGCGGGAGGTGCTGCGCTGCATGGTCGCGGGCCTGGGCCGCAAGGCGGTCGCCGAGCGGCTCTTCCTCTCCCCGCACACCGTCCGTACGCACATGCAGAACGTGCTGGGGAAGCTGGGCGTGCACTCGACGCTCGCGGCGGTGGCGCTGGCCCGCCGGGCGGGTGTGGGTCCCGCGGAGCCGGTGCTACCCGGGGATGTTGTCGAACGGGGCGGTCAGCCGGCGTAGCAGCGCGGCCAGTTCGCCGCGCTGGGCGCGGGAGAGCTGGGCGAGGATGGCGCGCTCCTGCGCGAGGAGTCCGGCGAGCGCCTCGTCGGCGCGGTCGCGGCCCTCGGGGGTGAGCCGGACGAGGACCCCGCGCCGGTCGCTGGGGTCGGGGAGCCGCTCGACGAGGCCCTTCTTGGTGAGCCGGTCGATGCGGTTGGTCATGGTGCCCGAGGTGACCAGGGTCTGGGTGAGGAGCTGGCCGGGGGAGAGCTGGTAGGGGGCTCCGGCGCGGCGCAGCGAGGTGAGGACGTCGAACTCCCAGGGCTCCAGCTGGTGCTCGGAGAAGGCGAGCCGACGGGCACGGTCGAGGTGGCGGGCGAGCCGCGAGACACGGCTGAGCACCTCGAGCGGTTCCACGTCGAGGTCGGGGCGCTCACGGCGCCATGCTGCGACCAGTCGGTCGACCTCGTCCTCCATGTCGATCAGTGTAGAGGGTCTGTTGACATAAAGTCTCTTGTGTTCAAGTTTCTCGATATCGAGTATCTTGGAGTCAAGATATATTTCCCTGGACTATGGGGAAGGGACCCGGCCGGAACTCGTTCCGCTTCGGCAACTCGTGCCAGCAAGGGGGCTTCGAACATGCATTCCGTCGACTCAGCCGCACCCACCTGGGACCCGCAGCAGTACCTCCGTCACTCCGGCCACCGCACCCGCCCGTTCCTCGATCTCCTCGCCCGAATACCGCAGCTGCCCGCCCAGAACCGGCCCGCCCGCATCGCCGACCTCGGCTGCGGACCCGGCAACGTGACGGTCCTCCTCGCCGACCGGTGGACCGACGCGCACATCACCGGCCTCGACCTCTCCTCCGAGATGCTGGAACGCGCCGAGAAGGACTGGTCGGGCACCACCCGCGGCGGCGGCTGGCTCGACTTCCGCCCCGCCGACGCCGCCCACTGGACCCCCGACGAGCCCTACGACCTGATCGTCTCCAACGCCGCCCTCCAATGGGTGCCCAACCATCCCGAGTCCTTCGCCGCCTGGATCGACGGCCTCCATCCCGGCGGCACCCTGGCCTTCCAGGTCCCCGGCAACTTCACCTCGCCCAGCCACGCCCTGCTCGGCGAGCTCTGCGAGACCCCCGAGTGGCGCTCCCGCCTCCGCGACCAGGGCCGCCGCTTCGTCCACATCCTCGACACCGCCGACTACCTCGCCCGCCTCACCGACCTCGGCTGCGAGGCGGACGTGTGGGAGACCACGTACTGCCAGCTCCTCCAGGGCGAGGACCCCGTCCTCGACTGGGTCAAGGGCACCGCGCTGCGGCCCGTCCTCACCACCCTGGGCGACGACCGGGAGGCCGTCGACGCCTTCCTCGCCCAGTACCGCGCGCTGCTCCGCGAGGCCTACCCACCGGGCCCGCACGGCACGGTCTTCCCGTTCCGCCGCCTCTTCGCCGTCGCCCGGAAGAAGTCGTGACCGCCACCGGGCCCTTAACGCGCGGACGCCCCGCACCGGAGAACCGGTGCGGGGCGTCCGTGGAGGGCCCTCCGTCCCCTACTGGACGGAGTTGTAGATCCCCCAGCCCGAGCCGAGCTTGGCCCGCGGGCCGAACTTGGCGGGGGCGGTGTTCAGGTAGCGGTAGAGGTCGCCGCCGGAGGTGATGCCGAGGAGGTCGCCCTTGCCGTCGGCGTTGAGGTCACCGGGGGCCACCAGCTTGGTGTAGATGTTCCAGCCGGTGCCGATCTTCACGCGGGTGGCGAACGGCGTGGCCGCGACGCCCGTGCCCGGGTACAGGTACAGGTCGCCGCCGGAGGTGCGGGCCAGCAGGTCGGCCCGGCCGTCGCCGGTGTAGTCGCCGGCGCCGAGGAGCTTGTCGTACGCGCCCCAGCCGCTGCCGACCTTGATGCGGGTGGCGAGCGCCGTACCGGCGCCGTTGCCCTTGTACAGGTAGAGGACGCCGGAGCGGTCCCGGGCCAGCAGGTCGCCCTTGCCGTCGCCGGACAGGTCACCGGGGCCGACGAGGGTGTTGTAGATGCCCCAGCCGCTGCCGATGTCGTTGCCGTCGACGCTCAGGTCGCCGTCGATCACCACGGCGAAGTCGGAGAGGGCGTCCGCGTTCAGCGAGGACAGGTGGATCAGGTTCACCCCGTTCCACGTGCCGGCCTCGCTGATCTCGATCCGCGGGTCCAGCTTGCCCGTGGTGCTGTTGGTGTACCAGTACAGGGCCCCGGCGGGCGTGGTCGCGATGACGCCCTCCTTGCCGGTGTACGGGTAGGCGCCCGAGCCGGAGAAGTGCGAGATGCCCGCCCAGTAGCCGGCCTCGCCGACCTGCTGGCGACCGGCCAGGGTGCCGTCGCCGTTGCCCCCGTAGAAGAACAGGGTGCCGGCGTTGTCCCGGGCGATCAGGTTGCCGCCGCCGGCCGGCATGATCTGGTTGTAGATGCCCCAGCCCGGGCCGATGGCCTTGCGGGTGCCGAAGGGGTGGGCGGTGTCGCCCGTACCGGCGTAGAAGAACAGGGTGCCGGACGCGTCGCGGGCGTACAGGTCGCCCTTGCCGTCGCCGTTGCCGTCGCCGAGACCGACGAGCTGGTCGTACGCGTTCCAGCCGGAGCCCACGCTGATCCGGGCCCCGAGCGGCTGGGTCGTGTTGCCCGTCGCCAGGTACAGGTACAGCTGGCCGTCCTTGGTGCGGGCGACCACGTCGGCCCGGCCGTCGGCGTTCACGTCGCCGGGCGAGGTGACCTTGTTGTAGGCCTGCCAGCCGCCGCCCACGACCGTCTTCGACGTGGTGCCGCTCGCACCGGCGTCCAGGTACAGGGTGAGCGTGCCGTTCTCGGAGAGGACGAGCACCTCGGGGTTGGTCAGGGCACCGCCCTGCTGGCCGATCGGGACGATCTCCTTGGCGACGTCGTCCACCCGGCCGAGGTCGAACAGGTCGTCCGCGCCGGAGGTGGTGCTGCTGTACAGCTCACCGTCCACACCGCGGAGGATGACGTCCTCGAAGCCGTCGCCGTCCAGGTCGGACAGGAGCAGCGAGCCGGCCTCGGCGGAGGCGACGCCCGCGCGGCCGGAGTCCTGCTTCGGCAGCGACAGCTTCGGGATGGTGAAGGAGGAGGCCTCCTTCTTCACGGCCTTGGGGGCCGGCGCCGGGGTTTCGGCGGACGCCGGGCCCGCGAGGAGCATGCCGGCGGAGAGAGCGAGAGCGGTGCAGGCCGCGACGCGGCGCGCACGCGTGGAGCGGGTGAAAATCAAGAGATCCCCCCCAGGGATCAGAGGTTCGAGACAGAACCACACAGGGGGGCTCGCACGGCATCGAACGGCGTCAGCGCAGGCCGGAAGGCCCGTGGAGACGACATCGCTCGAAGGTCGGAACACCCCCCCGGATGTTGAACGCGAGTCTACTCACCTTGTCGTTTTACGCCAGTGATCTCTACGTGAACAAAGCGCGGCCCCGCACCGGCGCTCCGGTGCGGGGCCGCGTGGACCGGGGAACGGTCAGGACATGGCGTTGTAGATGCCGAAGCCCGTGCCGATCTTCGCCCGCGTCCCGAACTTCGCGGGGGCGGTGTTCAGGTAGGCGTAGAGGTCGCCGCCCGAGGTCACACCCAGCAGGTCGGCCTTGCCGTCCGCGTTGAGGTCTCCGGGGGCCACCAGCTTGGTGTAGAGGTTCCAGCCGGTGCCGATCTTCACGCGGGCCTTGAACGGCGCGGTCGCGACGCCCGAGCCCGGGTACAGGTACAGGTCGCCGCCGGAGGTGCGGGCAAGGAGGTCGGTGCGGCCGTCGCCCGTGTAGTCACCGGCGCCGAGGAGCTTGTTGTACGCGCCCCAGCCGCTGCCGACCTTGATCCGGCCGGACAGCGCGGTACCGGCACCGTTGCCCTTGTACAGGTAGAGGACGCCGGAGGCGTCACGGGCCAGCAGGTCGCCCTGGCCGTCGCCCGACAGGTCGCCGGGGCCGACGACCGTGTTGTAGATGCCCCAGCCGCTGCCGATGCGGTTGCTCGCGATGTAGAGGACGCCCTGGTAGATCTCCGAGTTGTCGGAGGAGGCGTCCAGGTCCATCGAGGACAGGTGCGTGAAGTTGGCGCCCGCCCAGCCGCCCGTGTCGCCGAGCTGGGCACGGCTGCCCAGCTTGCCGGTGCTCGTGACGCCGTACCAGAACAGGGTCCCGGCCGTGTCCCGCGCCAGGACGCCTTCCTTGTTGCCCATGACCGGGTTGTTGCCCGCCCCGCCGAACTGCGGGACGCCGACCCAGCCGCCCGGGTCGCTCACCTGCACGCGGGCCCCGAGGGTGCCGTCGCCCTTGCCGGTGTAGTACCAGAGCGTGCCCTTGAGGTCGCGGGCGATCAGCTCGCCGTTGCCGTCGCCGTTGTCGTCGCCGACCGGGAAGACCTGGTTGTAGATGCCCCAGCCCGGGCCGATGTACTTGCGCGCGCCGAAGGGCTTCGACTTGTCGCCCGTACCGCCGTAGAACCACAGGCCGCCGGCGCTGTCACGGGCGTACATGTCGGCCCAGCCGTCGCCGTTGTTGTCGCCGACGCCGAAGAGCTGGTCGTACGCGTTCCAGCCGGCGCCGAGAGCCACCCGCGCCGAGAACGGCGCGGTGCGGTTGCCCGTGGCGTAGTACAGGTACAGGTTGCCGTTGACGTCGCGCGCGAGCAGGTCGGCACGGCCGTCGTCGTTCACGTCGCCCGGCGCGAGGAGCTTGTTGTAGACGCCCCAGCCGCTGCCCTGCCAGACGTACGTGCCGCCGCTGGGCGTGGCGTCCGCGTACAGGCTGAGCCGGCCCGTCTGCGACAGCAGGAGGACCTCGGGGCCGCTGGCGTTCCCGTCCTGGTTGCCGATCGGGACGATGTCCTTCGGCGGCTGCGCCGAGAAGTTCCCGAACTGGCCGCCCTCGACCGAGGTCGGCGCGGTGTAGACGTTGCCGTCCCAGCCGCGGTAGATCAGGTCGCCGCCCCCGTCGCCGTCGAAGTCCGACAGCATCGGAGAGGCACCGACCCCCTCGGCCGCGGTGGCACCCGCACGGGCCGCGCCCGCCGCGGGCCGCGTCAGGGACGGCGGGGTGAAGTCGGCCGACGGCTTCTCGACGGCCGGGTGCGGCGCCGGGGTGCCGGCGGACGCGGGGCCGGCGAGGAGCATGCCGGCGGAGAGGACGAGCGCGGTGCAGGCGGCGAGCCGACGCGCGCGCGTGGAAGAACGGAAGGACAAGGGATCCCCCCCAGGGAATCAGAGGTGCGAAAGAACCGGAGAGGGGGCTGGCACAGCGCGCAACGGCGTCGGCGCGGGCCGATGGGGCCACACGGAGACGACCTCGTTCGCGGGCCGGAGCGCCCTCGGACAGTCGAACGGGAGTCTACTCACGGACAGGGGCGGCCCGCACCGGAGTACCGGTAC
>NZ_JBSHDU010000043.1:0-73285 GCF_053616475.1 Streptomyces sp. NPDC055815
ACCCCGGTAAGGGGTATCGCCGTAGTCCCTTCGCTGCTGTCGGTCATTAACGCGGCTGCGAAGTAGCGCGCACCGGCCTGGTCCACGCACGGTAGACGGTACGTATCAGACGCCAAGTCGGCGGAGCGGAAGCGCCTCGGAAATCCAAGCCGGTGAGGGGTGCTCGGCGACGCCGTCACTCCCCGTCCTGCACCTCTGGCAGCTTGTGCTTCAGCTCTCCGACGAGCTCGTTGATCTTGGCCATCATCTCGGCAGAGAGGCCCCCGCCGTTGCCGCGGGCAGCCAGGCCGAGGATCTGCCCCCTGCGAATCGAGCCGAGGAAGAGGAGTGCCTCCAGGAATTCGCGGGCCTTGGGGTCGAGCTCGGCATCGTCCTGGAAGAGGGCCGCGTCGACCTGAAGTGCTTCGGCTAGGCCGGCACGCACCACATCAGAAGCCTCCGTCGTGGCACCCGCACGAAGGGCGGCGATGTCGTCGGCGGTGACGGTCGCCACGCCCGCGTGCTCGTTGACGATCCGCGCAATTTCGTCATCGGAGGGCGCTTCCTGACCAACGTATCCGTGCTGCAGAAGATAGTTGATCTTCTCTCCCACCGTGCGGGGTGCGGACGCATGCTCGTCACGCGAGGCCCTGGGGCGAAGCCCGAACGAGAGATCCTGGGCGGCCAGCAACTCCTCTTCGGTCACCCCGTACGCCTCTGCGAGCGGCTGCACGTAAGCATCATTGAGTCGGCGCCGGCCGGATTCGGCGTTGCTCACCGGCACGCGGCTCGCGCCGATGATCGCAGCGGCCTGCGCGACGCTGAGGCCGGCGTCGCAGCGCAGGAGCTGCAGGTCCGGCGGACCGTCGTGAGGGAAAAGGACATCAAGCGACTGACCGAGCGCCGCTGCGATTGCGGGGAGCTTCTCACCCTTGGGGAAGTCCTGGCCGCTCTCCCACCGCGCGACCGTGGGGGCGCTGACGCCCACCATCTCGGCCAATTCCTTCTGATGGAGGTCCTTGCCCCGCCGGACAGCACGCACGCGGCTGCCGTCGAACTGACGTGGCACATGAACTCCTGCGGGGTGGCGATCGGGCCGGTGGTGGCGGCCTCTAGGGCAACTGTAGCCCAGGCTTGATACATTTCCGCAACTGACGTACGTTTCCGTATCGCACCTGCTGGCCGGGCTCCGGCTCTCTATGGTGCCAGCCCTGGGGGACCTCTATGCACGTTGCGTTGCCGTGACCACTCGCGCAACGCGCCGTCGGATTCGGTCCAGACGTTGCCGGCCGGTCGGGGGACCACCTTCCCCAGCACCGACCGTCGCGAGCCCTGTGTGAGCTGTTGGGAGCCGGGGATGGACTTGCCGCAGGTGTCTACATATGTTCGTCGTCCCCCACCGGGCAGCGACCCGGGGAGGGGTCACGCAACGAGCAGACGAAAGGCACGAACCGATTAGGCCGTAAGACGAAAACCGGCGCCCGGGAGCTACCAACTCCCAAGCGCCGGGTCGGCACCCCGAGAGGTGCCCATACACATCACGCGGGCGGCGGGGCTTTTGCACGAGAACCGCCGCACCGCGCTCCTACGAAAGACGGAGTATCGCATGCTTGCCATGCCGATCGGAACCCCGGCCTGCCCGGACGCTGGCCGCCAGCGCCGCCTGGCCGCCCGGCTCGCGGACATGATCGCGGGCGCGGCCACCATCCGGGTCAGCCTCAACGACCCGAAGCAGACGTGGCCCCACCAGCACGCTGTCGTCAACGACGAGACCAGGAAGACCACGGAGGTGGGCCGCGCCACCGTCAGGGGCGCGGGCCGCTGGATCCTGAGGGTCTGGCCGGGGGCGGACTCGACGCGACCGCACACCTTCCACCTTGCCGACGCCACCCTCACGCGCAGCGGCCTGACCGCCGCCGGTCGGGGCCGCTGACATGGCGCGGATACGAACCATCAAGCCGGAGGCATTCGTCTCCGAGTCGCTCGCCGAAGTGCGCGTCGAGGCGGAGCGGACCTTCTTCGGACTGCTCACCCAGGCCGACGACCACGGTCGCCACCGCGACAACGCCGCGATCATCGCCGGGCTCCTCTGGCCCCTCCGCGCCGAGCACACCTCGGTCCACGTCGAAGACGACCTCCACCAGCTCGCGGCCGCCGGCCTGGTCTGTCGGTACACCGGCTGCGACGGCCGTCGGTACCTCCACATCGTGACCTGGTCCGACCACCAGAAGATCGACAAGCCGAGCCAGTCGCGTCTGCCCTCCTGCCCGCAGCACCAGGCGGCCGACCGGTGTGCGCCCTGCAAGGGCTCCTGCGCCAAGCGGACCGAGGGTTCGTCTGCTACTCCCCGAGGACTCGCCGAGACCTCGCCGAATGCTCCCCGAGCCCTCGACCTGCCCGCCAAGACCACCTCCGCGCCTTCCGGAGGCGCGGGTGGGGCCTCCGTCGACCGGCAGGAAGCCGCCGACAATGCGTGCGGCGTTCCTAGCCGGGCTGGAACGAAGAGCGCAGGTCAGGAGGCATTCCCCGAGGACTCCCCGAACCTTCCCCGAAGCATCGGAGAGGGCTCGGCGCCTGGATCTAGGATCTTGGATCCTGGATCTCTTGTCCCTACGGGGCGCACGGCGCCCGCAACCGGCGTCTCGGCCAATCAGCTCGTCGGCGAGTATGTCGCCGCCTGCGACGAGCGCCCGCCCAGCGACGTGATCGGACACCTCGGCCGGATCACCAAGAAGCTCCTGGGCGAGGGCATCGCCCCGGAGCACATCAGGGCCGGGCTGGCGAACTTCGCGGCCAACCCCAAGCACCCGAGCGTGCTGACCAGCATGGTCAACGAGGCCATGAACGCACGCCCCGGCGGTTTGGCACGGCCGGAAATCCGGCCTAACGTCCCCGCCCATCAGGCGTGGACCAACCCGGCCAACGCCGCTGCCGCCTACGCCGAGGAGCTGTGATGCGCACCCGTCACCGCGAACCGCAGACCCTCGGCGAGGGAACCCTCGACCGGATGGCCCGGATCCTGGCCGCCCGCAACATCGCCCCCGCCACCGTCGCCGCACCAGCCCAGGAGCCCGAGCCCTTCTCCCCGCTGGAGGCCCTGTCGGCCGGGATGCCCCCGCGCTACCGGGCCGCCGTCGCCGACCACCCCCAGGTCCTGGCCTGGGTCCGGACCGTCGCTGAGGCCGCCGTCGCTCCCAACCAGGGAGCCAGGCGACAGGTCACCACCGGACCCAGCCTGCTGATGGCCGGCGTCGTCGGCGCGGGCAAGACGCACCAGGCGTACGGCGCGGTCCGGCGATTGGTGCAGAGCGGAGTCGGCGTGCGCTGGCACGCGACCACCGCCGCCGACCTGTACGCCGCCCTGCGGCCCCGGCCCGGAGCCGACAGTGAGCGGGAGCTGGCCGCCGTCAGCCGCTGTCCGCTGCTGATCATCGACGACCTCGGCGCGGCCAAGGCCAGCGAGTGGGTCGAGGAAGTGACGTACCGGCTGATCAACCGCCGGTACAACCACGAGCTTCCGACCCTGATCACCACCAACCTGGCGATCAGAGATCTCCGGGCCTACGTCGGCGACCGGGTCGCCTCCCGGCTCGCCCAGATGACCACTCGGGTCGAGTTCGAGCAGGTCGACCGCAGACGCCGCCGTCTCGCGGCCTGACCCGCCCCAGGCCGCCACGCCGGGCCGCGCCTTCTGCGCGCCGCCCCGAGCCCTTCCCCGACCCATCGCACCTCTCCGCCGACGCCCCTGCGCGCGGAGAGCGATCGGAGTACCCGTATGACCAGCACGACGCCCCGCCCTGCCCGCCACCGGTCGCTCGGCGACCACACCTGGCGGGACCAGGCCGTCTGCCAGAGCACCGAGTGCAACCCGGTGGACCCCGAGATCTTCTTCCCGGACCCCGATGAGACCGACAAGATCACCGAAGCGAAGGCGCTGTGCGGCCAGTGCCCGGTTCGCCGCGTCTGCCTGGACGCCGCCCTGGAAGCCGGCGACGCCGACGGCATCCGAGGCGGACTGACCGAGGAGGAGCGCGGACCTCTGCACGAGAAGATCGCCCACCGCCTCGACTACAGCCGCGTCAACGACACCATCGCCGGTCGCGACATCCACCTCAGCAAGGCCGAGCGCCGCGCGGTCATCCGCGCCGCCTACCGCCACGGGGTGACCGAGCAGCGCCTGGCCTGGCTCCTCAAGATCACCGAGGAGCACGCCCAGAAGCGGTACCGCGAACTCCGCCGAGCCCTGCGCAACCGAGACCTGAACCAGCCCGAGACGGCCACCGCCTCGTCCGAGGCCGGCGGCGAGCGCCTGGGTCGCGACGACTTCGGGACGGCGGCGTGACCACCAAGACCGTGCCGAAGACGGCGCACATATCCGGCTGGGACCGAGCGGTCGTCATCGCCCTCGGCGGTGCGGGATGCGCGCTGTCGTACGACGCGCTGCAGCAGATGGCCGTCGCCATCCACATCCGAGGCTTCCTCACCTACCTCTTCCCCCTGGTGATCGACGGATTCATCGCCTACGGCGTCCGGGCGCTCCTGGTCCTCCGCGACGCGCCGCTGCGCGCCCGGCTCTACGTCTGGACGCTCTTCGGTACGGCCACCGCCGCCAGCATCTGGGCCAACGCGCTCCACGCGGTGCGGCTCAACGAGGACGCGGTCGCCGGCACCGGCCTCCGGCTCGGGGACACGGTGGTCGCGGTGCTGTCCACCATCGCCCCGCTCGCCCTGGCCGGAGCGGTCCACCTCTACATCCTCATCGCCCGGGGGCCGGTCAAGGGCAGTGACCGCGAGGACCTCGGTCACCCCGGTTACCCGGGTCAGGGTGACCGGCGCGACGCCGTGGAGGTCACCCGGACTGACCGGGTCGGTCAGAACCGGTCGGCGGTCGGTCAGGTCAAGGCCGGTCAGCCGGTCACCGCCCTCACCGGCCGGCCGTCACTGTCCCTGGGAAAGCAGGCTCCTGCCTCCCGGTCACTGACCGGGGACAGGGTCCCGGTGGGCAGCAGCAACCCGGTCAGCGATGACCGGGGACAGTCGCACGAGGCCGCTGACCTGCCCGGACAGTCGGACTCGGCTCGGCCGGTCACTGACCGCCCCGCCGACACCGCCCCGGTCACCGGCAACCAGGACAGCCCGGCGGCGGTCACCACCCCGCCGGTCACGCCGCCGCCGGTCACTGACCGAGAGGCCCGGACACCCGGTGACCGGCGGCCTGACCCGGACACCGAGGAGCTGCTGAAGATCGCCCGGTCAGCGGTCAGGGCCGAGGACAAGCTGACCCGCAAGGTGGTCGCCCAGGCGATCCGCGGTCAGCAGATCCCGCTCTCCAGCGACACCCTGACCGCCCTGATGGCCCAGCTCCGCGCCCAGCACGGACAGCCGGTCACCTCCAGCCGGAACTGACCGGACGCCAGGGAGCGGGTGACCGAGCCGGTCACCTCAGCCGGTCACCCGCTCCGGACACCCGTGCAACACCCCTCCAGAGCAGAAGCGGAGAACACCCGATGCGCACCCACCCGGCCACTCCCGCCGAAGTCGACTCCTGGCTGACCGTCCTTCACCAGCGCGGCCACCTCCACCGCGCCCAGTCCGGCCCCGACACCACCTGGATCGTGCAGCGCGAGCAGCACGATCGCCCCTGGACCCTCCACCACCCGGTCCTCGCCATGGACTGGATCGAGGAGCTCGTACGTGAAATCCAGCAGCAGAACCCCGAGACGAGCCGATGACCAGCGACGACCCGGCGGTGACCACCGCCGGACAGCAGCGTGACCCCATGACGGCTCCTGGCGGAGCAAGCTATCGCGTACGACGGTCCTACGGCCCGTCGCACGCACTTGCCCCCGCCCAGGAGGGCGAGGGAAGCCCGGCTGGTTCCCGAGCGAGGGCGCACGGGAACCAGCCGGGCTACCGGCACCAGGGGGTGCCGGTCACCGGGGGAGAAGCAGCAGACGACCACGCTGACTGCGAGCAGCCGAGCCCGAGCACGCCCGCCTTCCCCGACCGCAAGCCGCGCCGCCGCAGCCGCAACCCGAGCGAGCGCACCCGCAAGACGACCACCCGCCTCTCCGACACCGAGAAAGCCGAGATCGTCGCCGCCGCCGCGCAGCGCAACGTCACCGTCGCCCGATTCCTTGCCGCCGCTGGCCTCGCCGCCGCCCGCGGTTCGACCATCCTGCACACCAACGAACGACTCGACACGGCCATCGACGAACTCGCAGCCCTGCGCACCGCCCTGGCCCGGATCGGCAACAACATCAACCAGATCGCCTACGTACACAACGCCGGCGGACAGCCCCGCCCCGGCGAACTCGACCACGCACTGAGCTTTCTGACCCGGTCCCTCAGCCGTCTCGACGACGCGGCGAACGACCTGGTGAACAGGCGGCTGTGATGGTTCCCGACATCGGACGCGGCTCCCGCACCCACGGACTCCTCGTCTACCTCTACGGCCCCGGTAGGCGCGAGGAGCACACCGACGCGCACCTCGTCGGCTCCTGGGACGACTTCGCCCCCGACCCCGGCCGCGACACCGACCCGCAAGTCACCCTCGCCCGCCTCACCGCCGCCCTCGACCTCCGGGTCAAGCAGGCCGGCGACCGCGCGCCCGCCAAGCACGTATGGCACTGCTCGGTCCGGACCGCCCCCGGCGACCGGCGGCTCTCCGACGACGAGTGGAACGCCGTCGCCCAGCGCATCGTCCACGCCACCGGCATCGCCCCGGACGGCGATCCCGACGGCTGCCGGTGGATCGCCGTCCGCCACGCAGAAGACCACATCCACATCGTCGCCACCCTGGTCCGTGGCGACCTGCGCAATCCCCGCCTCAACTACGACTTCAACAAGGCCCAGGCCGTCTGCCGCCGCATCGAGAACGAGATGGGCCTGCGCCGCCTCAACGCCGGCGACGGCACCGCAGCGAAGAACCCCACCAGCGCCGAGAAGTTCAAGGCCGAACGCACCGGCCGCACCGAGACCTCCCGCGAGACGCTCCGCGAAGCCGTCCGCCAGGCCGTCGCGGGAGCGGACAACGAGAAGGAGTTCTTCACCCGGCTCCGCGAGGCGGGCCTGCGCGTGAAAATGCGCCACGCCCCGTCCGGCGACGCGCTCGGCTACAACGTGGCCCTGCCCGGCGACCGCAACCGCCACGGTGAACCCGTCTGGTACCCCGGCTCCAAGCTCGCTCCCGACCTGTCCCTCCCGAAGATCCGCCTCCGGCTCGCCGACGGAACCACCGAGCGGCCAACGCCTTCGGCCGCCGACGGCCGGGCGGACTGGTCCCCGCCCGCCCGAGAGCGACGCAGCGCCACCGGCATCGCCGAGCGTGCCGCCGTCCTCCTCGAAGGCGACGACGACGAAGCCGCCGCCCAGCTCGTCGGCGTCGGAGAACTCCTGGACGCGGTCGCCCAGACCTCCCCGGCCGCCACCCGCGCCGAGCTGGCTGCTGCCGCCCGAGCCTTCGAGCGGGCGACCCGCAGCCACATCCGAGCAGAGCACGCCGACACCCGGGCTCTCCGCTCGGCCGCCCGGGGCATCGTTCAGGCCGGCGGCGCGCTCGGCCGGGGCGAGGATGGCGGCACCACCGCCATGCTCCTCTCCACCCTGGTCCTGGTCACCCTCGCCGCCGCCCGCTGGCACTCCGCCCGCGGTCACGCCCAGCAGGCCCACGCTTCCCGACAGGCCGCCGAGCACCTGCGCACCGCCTACCGACAGGCCGCCGCCACCCCGATGCGGGTACTGCACGACCAAGGACGTGCCCTCCCCGAGGCCCAACGCCGGACACACGAGGCCACCCTCCGCGCGGCTCTGCCGGAGCAGGGCGTACGAGCAGACGGGACGCCGGCGAAGACCGACGCCCTGGTCGCGACCCTCGCCCAGGTCGAGCTGGCAGGCCATGATCCCGAGGCCCTCCTGCAGCAGGCCATCGACATGCGCGAACTTGACACCGCCGAGGACGTGAACGACGTCCTGGTCTGGCGTCTGCGCCGGATTGCCCAGCTCCCCGCCCACCCGGGCGAAGCTCCCCGTCGACCGCAGGCCGGCACTCGCCCGACCAAGACCTCGGCCAACCGCGCCAGCGAACGGAACGCACTCACGGCGGCACCGCGCCCTGCCGTCACGGACCCGCGCAGCCGACCACCGCGCCGCTGACCAGCGAGTCTGGAAGGCCGGCCACCGACCGACCGGACTCCACGAAATGCATGGACAGTCGGTTCCACCGGCTGTTACGGATGAAAACAGGAAGCCCTCGACCGGGAGATGACGCTCATGCTCAGAACCACCGACCGCACCACGGAGCCGGCACCCGCGCTGCCCGTCCTTCCCACCGGCACCGACCCCCTGCTGCAACTCCAGTACGAGACGCAGCCGGCCGACGGCCCCAGCGCGACACGCTGCGTCAGCCACCCACACGAACTCGCCCTCGGTGGCATCCCCGTGATGTGCTCGGCCTGCCAGGCCCGACGCGACTGGCTGCTCATCAACCACGGCCGCAGCGTCTGGATCCGCTGCCGGTGCAGCAATCAGTGGATCGAACCCGAGATCAGCCGCGCCGACTTCGACGCCCTGATCGCCAGCCCGTGCGGCACTACCTACCCCACCGTCGAGCAGGGCCTCGCCGCGCTCGGTTTCGACGGCGTTCTCGCCGGCACCTACCTAGACTAACGAGCGGTTGGGGATCAGGCGCTGCCCGGTCCGGTCCCGGCGACGGAACGTTCGGGCTGCCCGTCAGCATGCTGAGCCAGCGCCTCGAGTACATCGGCAGTTGCGGTGAGGAGACGGGAGAACTGTTCATCGGGCGTCAGGCTGTCGAGCCCCGCTCGGGTCAGGGTGGCCTTCCAGTCTCGGGTCCGGGAGTGGGCAGCTCCGGCGGAGCGCAGGCCCTGAAGGATTCGCAGGGGCGCAGTGAGCACATCGGGGTCGCCCCCGGTCACCTTCACCCAGGCTTCAAGGGCGTTGATGGTGGCGGCCTTGGGATCGCTGCCGGGCAGAGAGCGAATTGCCTTGACGTCGAGGTAGTCGATGACGCCCTTGGTCAGCGTCAGGATCAACGCGTCGGCCGCGCCCTGCTCACTGCTCGTGGGCAAGTGAAGGCCCTCGAAGGCGATCCGGTCCGCGGGGTCCCACTCTCTGTAGACCGGACGGTCGGCAAGCCGGGACAGCGAGGTGCTGAATCGGCTTCGGCCTTCGAGTAGGCGGCTCACTGGATCGGGCGGACCGTCGACCCACTGTCCGAGGATCTCCCGGTGGTGGCGGGTTTCGTCCCGGCCGCCCCTGGGAGGAACGTTGAAGCCGAGCCAGTGGTCCCGCTCCTCGCTAGGGAGTTTGCTTCCCAGGTCTCCGAGTCGGGTCTCGACCAGGCCCTCCGGGTTCCTGCCCAGGGGCAGGAGCCACAGGCCCAGGCAACTGAGCTGCTCCTTTGTCACGTGATAGCGGGAGGGCTCGGAGGTGTAGCGGTGGAGGACTTCGCGCCGGAAGTACACCTGGGTCAGGTAGTGCGGGGTTCCCCGGTCCTCGAAGTAGGTGCTGAGCTTCCTGGGGTCGCAGGTCGAGGTGATCTTCTCGCCCGTGTCGGGGTCGACCGCGATGGTGAACTTGGGGAAGCGGTCTTCCGTGGGATGCGGACGGGCCAGGTCGGCCGGGTCGGCCGCGACGGGCAGCACGAACTGTTTGCCCACCAGCCGGACGAAACCGGGCCTGTCGGCGGACCGCAGATCGCCGCTGTGGAAGGCGAAGTGGCGTAGTTCCGTGCGGTCGACTGCCTCGACAGGTGGTTCCGGTACGGTCTCCAGCCGACTGATCCGATCGTGCTGGAGGACCAGGATTCGCTCGCGAACGGCGAGGTACCGGCGCAGTGGCAGGGCCGCGACATCGATGCGCAGTTCGGTGCCGGTGCGACGGATGCGGACCAGGTCGTGGTCGCGGCCGGCGTCGTCCAGGTAGTACATGGACCCGTCCGGGCGTGGGATCGCGTCGAAGTACCAGAGGAAGGAGGGTGTGAACTCCACGCTGGGCTCGGCCAGGTCATGGTGGGCACGGCGGTGGACGAAGAACTCCGACTGCTCGTCGGGGTCTTGGAGACCGTCCTCGAATACGGTTCGGCGGCTCGGGTACTCGGTGGTGATGCCGGCTGACCCGATCGCGCCGTCGCTCCGGGTGTACTCGGACAGCGCGTGCTCCCGCCCGGCGGGGCGGGTCAGATAGCTGCTGACGCCCCAGTCGAGGCTGTGGTCCAGCAAGACACCAAGGACCGTCACCCACTCCGTCGGGGCGGAGTCGAGTGCGGCCAAATATGCCTCCGGACGAGCCTGTGCGGGGAGGTCTGCGCTACTGCCACTGCTGTAGGTCATCGCCACGGGATCAAGTCTAGGCACCGCGGAAAGACGGGCCAGCGGCTGGGAACGCAGCACACCAGGAATTAGTGATCTTCGCCCCTACAGGAGAGCGAAACGCGGCGCCTTCGTAGGCCAGCGACCGCTCCTGCCACCGGTTGCTCCTCCTTGCCCAAGCGTTTGCGTGGGCGGCAGCGCTGCTTCACGGTGGGTACGGACGGGGCACTGTTCATCTCGCTCGGTTGTCGGTAGGCGTCGATACGATCGTCAGCGTGTCTATAGAGGTCATCGCTTCCCTTGTCACCGCCGCTGTTGCTGTAGTCGGCGTACCTGCGGTCTATATGCAGGCCCGAGCAGCCCGCTTGTCGGCGCAAGCCGCTGGACGGGCGCAGTTGCAGCACACTCGCCGGACGAACCAGCACGCGGCGTGCGTCGAAGTATTGGCAGCCGCAGATGAGCTGAAGAGGGCCTGTGACCTCAGCGGAAGTGCGGCCACGTGGCTGGGCATGATCTATGAAGATGCGGCAAGCGACGATGAAGGAGCCAGGGAACGGGCCAGGGAGCGCAAAGAGAGCGCTGAACGGCAGCACGACGAAGCGCACGACCATGCTCACGAGATGTACCAGCGCCTGGTGAAGGCAGTCGCACGCCTGGAGCTGGAAGGCCCTGACCAGCTCATAACCTCAGCGGCCCGTCTGGCCGACCTCGGCGACCTGCTCCAGCTTCAGGGGCAGAGCACGGCCTTTGATGAGGACGATCTGGTCTATGTGACCGAAACCGAGCAGCAGCCCTTCACCTGGGTCATCAGTCAATTCGCGGAGGCCAGACGTACGTTCATCCTGGACACTCGGTCCTACTTCAACGACGTCTGACCACGCAGGTTGTTCCGAATGTGCGGCTGGGCGTACGGCAAAGCCGCCCCTGCCTGATCAGCGAGGGGCGGCCTTCTGTGGTTCCTGGTCAGACCCCGGCGAGGCGGTTCGAGAGGTCCAGGGTGTCGGTCGCGAACGCGAGGGCGGCGCAGAGCCCGGTCACCTCGTGGAGGGTCGGGCGGACCAGGCGCGGCCAGTCGTCCGGGGCGGCGGGCCAGGAGGCGAGGTGTACCTCGGTGGTGGCCAGGCCCAGGTGGGCGGTGACGTTCCAACCAGAGCGAGAGGCGGGCTCCCAGTGGAGGCGAATGCGGCCGAGGGGGAGCTGCGGGGTTCCGGCGGCGAGCCACGTTACGTCGAGTGGGCCGTCGTGCCGGGTGGAGACGCGCTGGACCAGCACGCCACGTGCGCCGTCCGGCATGGGACGTGCGGCGAGGCCGTGCAGCGGGAATATGTGCGACGAAATGAGAGCCTCCGGAGAGCGGGGGAAGGGGTCAGGACCAGGTGAGGGCGTCGCGTACTGACATGGGGAGGTAGTCCTCTTGGCCGTCGTCGGGGATGAACGCCTTGCCGTCCTGGACGATGACCTCGCTCCCCAGGTAGTGGGTGAAGGGGAAGTCGGGGTTGACGGCGAGGCGGATCGGCAGGTCGGGGTCGAGGTCCTGGAGCTGGCGGAGCAGGTGGCCGACGGTCAGGTACTGGGGCAAGGAAGCCTCCGAAGGCGGTACGGGCGGGCGGGGGCGGCGAGTCAGGGAGCGTCGAGGCGGAGCAGGTCCCGGAGGACCTTCGGCCCCTGGGCGTGGCCCGCGAGGTGCCGTTTGCGGCACTCGTTGACGTAGCTCTTGCCGCGTTGCTTCATCTCCCAGTTGCCGCACGAGCAGACGGCCTGGGTGTACGAGCGCCCCGGGCAGTCGGTGTGGAGCGGCTTGCCGGAGCTGGTGTGCTTGTGGTCCGCCGGGCAGAGGGTGCCGTCGGCGTGGTGGTTGGTGAGCGGGGCATGGAAGGACACGTGGATTCCTCATGTTGGGGTGGAGCCCCAAGACGGCCGGCGCGGCGGACGTCAGGGCGCTCGGTCATTCGGAGAGGTCGCGCTGCCACTGGCGTCGTTCGGCTCGGCGGGCGGCGCGGCGGCCGTACTGGCCGGGCAGGTAGTAGCAGGTGCAGCGCCGAGTGAAGGCGCATTCACGGCGGTAGCCGGGAGAGGTGGCCAGGAGCATGCGTGCGATCGAAGCCTCCTGTTGGGCCAGTGAGCGGGACGGGGCTGGTCGGCCCGGAGCGGCGCGGTCTCGAACAGGTGCGGGTGGGCGAGACGGACCAGTGGGGCCGCTCCGCTTAACGATTCAGCGAGAGGAGTCGGCGACGAATCCCGCCACCGCCTCGGAAGGGGTGTCGATACCGAACTCTTGGACCCACGCGCCGCCTTCGGCGGGCTGCACCTGGACCCGCCAGACGACGCTGCGTGTCCAGGCGGCGGGGTCCTCGGGGAGCCAGCCGACGTAGACACGGCCGTCTGGGCTCGTCGCGTGCACGTTGGCCTCCGGGGTGTCGACGACCGTCCAGTCGAGGGCGTGGAGGAGTTCGAGCACCGGGGTGGCGCAGTGGTCCGAGGAGAGCCAGTAGCGGTCTTCCACGGCGGGGCGGACGACAGCGGGCAGGAGGGTGGCGGAGGCGTTCATGGTTGGACGATCCCTTCGTTGACCTGCGGTTTTCCCGACACTTGTACGTTGACATGGGGTGTGCCGAAGTCCGTAGTCGTTTGCGGGGATGCCCCGTCTGCCGTGGGCGAACTGATGACGGCCAGGTGCCCGGAGTGCCAGCGGCGCGGGAATGGAACGACGGCCGGGGTTGTCGTACTCGAGTTACGGCAGCGAGTCGTACGGGACTGAAGGGGGAGCAGGGATGACGGAACCGAGCAGACATTGGGATGGGGCCGGGCTGGAGCGCAAGATCCGCGCCGCTGGGCGGCCGTGGACCGTGGGTGACATCGCGATGGTCGCCGACGGTCAGTGGGGCGTCGGCGCGCAGTCCGACAGGTGGGCGGACGAGGCAGTGCTGGTGGAGCACCGGGGCGCGGAAGGACGGCACGTTGAGCTGACGGTGGAGGAGTTGGCCCGCGTGGTGGGCGCCCGCATCGAGGACGCCCACCACGACGAAGACCTTGCCTGACCGTTCAGCGGTGCGGCCCCGGTGAGGGCGCCGACGGCCCGACGATAGCGGCAGGAACAGGCTGGTCGGGCACCTGGCCCGGGGCATGTGAAGCGAGCCCCGAGCGGGCGACAGCAGCCCGGGACAGGTTCGCCGCCGGACCCCGGTCCGTGGCCGAGGCGGCTTCGCGTGCTTCGACCACACGCCGGATCGCCTGCACGTACGCACCGCTCTCCGCGAGCGCGACGCGAAGGTCGGACGCTGAGCTGGCGAGCCGGTCCAGCTCGTAGAAGGCCGGCACGTACCCGGGCCGGGTCATTGCGTGCAGACGATCCTGGTGAACGGACACCGCGTTGTCGGTGATGGCCAGGGCGGTACGGATATGCATGGCCGAGCGCAGAAGCGGGTCGTCGCAGGGGCGGCGGACCGCGAGGACTTCCAACACCTCGATGGGCTGACCCCAGGCTTTCTCGATCATGGAAGTGGCCTGGTCGAGCGCGGTGGTGTCGGGCATGAAGGAACTCCTGTCGTCCGGAGGGGCAGAGAGGGCGTCCGGGAAGGTCCGGGCGGGGGTCAGCGGCCGTGCCGGGGAGCCGACGAAGCGGCCGACGGCCGGGCTGCGGCTGTGGGCGCGAAGGTGCTCGACCGCTTCTGCGCCGAGGACGTGGTGCGGCTCTGGGCCGCCATCACGCGGAGGTCGGCTGCTGTCCGCGGAGCGCGCGAGGCACGGCGTACGGCCTCGGTGACAGCGGTGCGGCGTACGTCGAGCGGAGTCGGAGAGCGAGGGACCCGGGGATCGACAGCCGGGCCGACCGGCGTCAGCGCGACCAGCGGCTCCATCTCGCGGTGGATCATGTGCCGTTCACGGACCACCGGGGCCGAACTCGCCATGACGGCCGCTGTCGCAGCGATCAGATGGGACGGAGTGCGGGCCGTGAACACCGCCTCCGCCCGCGTACCCCAGCCCCGGGGACCGGCCCACAGCACGACGGTCTCGGCGTCTCGTCCGCCGCGAAGGGTATCGATCTCTACACCTGCCAGTCCGTCGGGAGCGGTGACCTCGACGGTTCCGTACTTGGCTGCCCTTCGGCGCCAGCTGGCATCGAGCAGCGGCTGGACGGCATCAGCCCAGTACAACGACGGGTCCGCCAAGAAGCGTCCGTTGTTCTCGTACGGGTCGGATGCGGCGTAGTCCTGGGCCAGGGCGGTGGTGAGGCCGGCGACGATCTCGGCCGGGGTGACGTGGTTGAAGGTCGCCGTCCAGCAGGGCGTGGCGACGGCCTCCTCGGCCGCAGTGATCCTCCACAGCTCGAAGTCGTCGCCGAACCAGCCGATCCGGATCCGCTGGTCGGGAGAGGTGACGAGGAGCTGGCAGGGCCCGTCGTCGAGGTAGTGGTGAGGCCAGTGGGCCACGGGGGCGAAGCCGGCGTCTCCGGTCCCGTTGGAGCCGGCGAGATACATGGGGCTGACCAGTACCTCTTCGTGGCGGGACGGGTCAGGGAGGGCGGGCATGGTCGAAGCTCCAGGCGCGTGTGGGAGGAGGGGAACGCGCCCGCGTGCGCAGCGCGGTGAGGGGTCGGAGCGCACGCGGACGCCGTTGAGATGGAGGGGTGCCTCTGGTTCTCGGCGCCATCCGGATCACCTGCCCCGTCCCGGGGTCGACTGGGCGGCTACGGCCGTCGGCACCCGAGGTTGTGGCTGGGAGGAATGGCTGAACAGGGCGCTCGGTACGGCAGCGCTCCGGCGCAGTGCCGCTGCGGTTCGGGCGCCGTCCGACCCCAACGGGATGGCGGAGTGGGTCCGCTGGGCCGTCGCGACGTGGACAGGGGGCGACGGGGTCCACCGCGTGGCCAAGGGGGCGCTCCAGCGCTCGACGGTCGCGTAGACGGGGCCCAGCTCCCGGCCGGCATCGGTCAGCACGTAGGGGTCGCCGTGGCGCGGGCCCGTGCGGGTGACCAGGCCGTCGGCCTGAAGCCGGAGGAGGCGATGCTGGGTGAGGCTGACGTTCAGGCCGACGCCTTCGGCGATGTGGACGAACCGCATAGGGCCGCCCGCGTCGAGGACTTGGATCATGGCGGTGGAGTGCCGCAGCCGCAGACGTTGTGCGGCGTCCTCGACACGTTCTGCTTCGGCCATCGCGCCGGGCGACAGGTAGTTGCGAGACCATTCGGCCAAGGTGCGGTGCACGTGCGTCAGGGACTCGCCGAGGGCGCTGAGCCGGTACGGAGCCCCGTGGCGCTTGTCGGTTCGGGTGACCAGTCCGTCGGCGTGCATGGCCGTCAGTCGCTTGCCGACCAGTTGCTCGCTGACGAAGGGGAGCCTGGCGGCGACATCCCGCACCCGTATGGGACGGCTTTCCTGGGCCATGGTCATCACCGACCAGGTGGTCCACTTGGGTCCCATCAGGGAAAACGCGTCCTCGATGCGCTGAGCGTCGAACGAGCCGATGGGGAAGACGGCGGGCCGGTCGGGCGTATCGCGCGGGTTCATTCGACCGCCTCCATCCGGGCGAGCAGCGAACGGATCAGAGTGGGCAGTCCCCCGGGTTCGCCGCCGGTCCAGATCTGGTCGGCCGCCTCGTCGAGCACGTAGGCGGCGTCTTCGATCAGGCCGCTAGAGATCTCCATGCAGGCGTCGGTGATCCGGGAGGCCGCGAGCAGCGACTGGGAGAGCACGTCGACGTAGTCGCCCGGCGGGAGCCCGGCGGCCTCGGCGGCGGTGCGGATCGCCGCCAGTTCCAGCGCGCTGAAGGCGGAGTCGAACCCGTCTTCCTCCTCGGCGTCCTTGGTCGCGGTGAAGGCCAGGTCCCGAGGTTCCGTGGGGATGCCGACGCGCGTGCAGATCTGGTCGACGGCGGTGGTCAGCTCGGCGAGGGACTCGGTGAGCCAGCCCAGCGCGGAGGCGTAGGAAGCCAGGGTGAACAGACCCGCCGGAGTGGCGGGACGCGGCTCGGTGGCCATGAACTCTTCGAGCCGGTCAGCCAGTTCGCCCACCACGTGCGGACCGGCGGACAGCGCGCCCAGCACGGGGTGCAGGTAGGAGCGGCTGGGGGCCGTCGGGTACTCGGCGGCGAGGATTCCGGAGACGCTCTGCGCAGCCCCGGTGAGGAGGCCGGCCAGGTCGGTACGGGACAGCGGGGCGCGGTCGGTGGTCATCGCTGGGGGACCTTTCGGGAAGTGGCGGCCGTGGAGTGAGCCACTGTGGGAGTAGCTGCCAGGGCGGCGGCCGTAGGGCGGCTTGCGGTGAGGGAGGAACGGGATCGGGCGGCCTGGACGCGGGCCTCGGCGGCGGAGGGCGTCTCGGTGATCTGCTGAGGGGCGGTGCGCAGGTGCGCCGAGCGGTAGACCGCGTAGTCCTTCCGGCTTCCGGCGGCGACGAGGTAGACCTCGCGCTTATGGTTCGAGGTCGGCTGGGCCGGGCGGAACTGGATGACCAGCCGGTAGGAGACGGAGGGGTCGACGTAGACCTTGTGGAATCCGGCGAGGCGGCCCTTCAACGGCAGGCAGTCGTCACTCCCGTGGACCAGGTTCTGCAGTTCCAGCAGCGCCAAGTCACGGATCTCATCGGGAAGTTCCCGAAGATCGGCGATGGCGTCAGGGTGTGCGGCGAAAGCGAAGCGGGCGCGGCTCACAGCAGCCTCCCCTGTACCGGACGCTGGACCGGTCCCGGAGGCGTACGGGGGGCGTCGAGGCCCGCCTTCGGTGCCGCGAAGGCACCGGCCGACCGGGCGAGGGCGATGCGGGCGACGCGGGCCCGGACGACGGCGCCGTTGTCATCGCTGTACTCCGGTGGCTCGGGCAACGGGCCGCTGCGGTCGTCCAGCCAGGAGCGGGCTGCGCCGACGTTGGCGAAGGCGCCCTCGCGCATCGTGTACGTGCCGGCGTCGTGGTCCCACTCTTCGTGGAAGACCCGAATCGGTGCCTCGTTGGCGCGGGAGTCGCGCGTCAGCGTCCACGTCTCGCACGGGTCGGAGTCCGAGGTGTGACTGTCGAGGCCCTCGTACCGGGTGCCCGACTCCCGGATCTGCCGTTCGACCTGGACCGTGAGGTCGTCGGCGGGCTTCACCAGGCCGTCGCGGACCTTGGCGATCTTCTCGGGCGGGCAGCCGCGCTCGACCAGCCACGCCTGGGCGAAGGGCACCGTGGCGTGGTGGCTCGTCTCCAGGGTGTACGTGAACCGCGTGAGATCCCGGGCGACGGCGATCGCCATCACCTGAGGAGCGCCGGGCGCTCCCCAGATGGCCGACTGGTCGTGGGCGATGACGAAGCTGTGGGAGCCGTTGGGCGTGGTGTGGTGCTGGGACAGCGCGGTCAGGTCGCCGGACCAGAACCTCTCCGCTGTCTCCTCGGACGAGGCATCGGTGGGGGCGAGTTCGTCGAGATCGAAGTCGAAGCCGTCGTTCATGCCGCCACCCCCGACTGCTCAGAGGCGGGAGTGGCGAGCACCCGGTGGTTGGGACGGGTCGGGCTCGTCGTGCACGCGGCGAACGGACCGTCCGGGGCGCGGAGGTGCACGAGGGCCTGGTCCAGGTGGTCGCGGTGCCAGGTCGACGGACCGGCCAGGCCGGCCTCGGTGTCGGTGAGCTGCTGCCACGCGAGCCAGAGGGCGTGCAGCCGGGCAACGGCCTCCGGGTGCTCGTGCCACTGCGCGCACCAGGGGCGCGTTGTGCTGATCTCCCGGCCGTACACCGGCAGGAGGAGGTGGTTCACCCAGTTGCTGAGGGCGGTGAGTTCGATGGCGTACGCCTCGCCGCCCAGGGCGAGGATGAACACCGAGGTGGGGCCGTCGGCCTTCTCGGGGCTGGCCGCCCCGGCTTCCGCAGCGCCGTCCGTCTGCTGATCGGCAGGGGGTACGGGATCGGGCTCGGAGCCGAGGCGGTCGAGGATGACGCCGTGGCGCCTGACCTCCGCGATGGTCTTGGCGAGGGCGCTGGCGAGGTCGTCGAGGTCTTCGTCGGAGACCCGGAACGGCTCAGGGCCGGGGGTGGGGGCGGTCGGGCTGGTGTCGGACATGAGAGCGTGCTCCATCTGTGAGACGGGGACATGCCCGAGAGGATGCGGAGAATCCGCGGTTTGGCCCGGCCGGGAAAACCCGGTAGGGAGCCGCTACCCGGCCGCGCAGCGCGGACAGCGCGGAAACGGTGGCGCCAGCAACTGCAAAGCTTGAGTGGCCTGTTGGGGCACGACGCCGTTGCCGAGCGCGGTGAGCTGCGCCGGGCGTCCGAGTCCCGGGGTGGCGGTGACCCAACCCGCGTCGAGGCCCTGCATCCACTCGACGAAGTCGGCACGGAGCCGACCGGCCGCGTCCGTGGGCGCCGGCGCGGGACGGGTGAGCGTCTCCCATCGGGCGATGGCGGCTGCGTACGGTCCCCATCGCCGCTCGACTCCTCGGCTTCCGGGGACGGCTCCGCCCACAGCGGCAGGACCACCGCCGACAGGGGAGGGCGCCACCCCTTGCCGGGGCGGCGGCCCGGGGTGCCCGTGTCGCTGGCCCTCGGCGTGGGCAACAGCGACGCCGCCGCACTGGGCAGGGTCATGTCCCCATTGCCATGCCGCTGGTTGGGCGAGCCCTTGATCCCGTCCGACGCCTTCGGCGTCGGCAGGAGCCACTCGACCTCGTCGGCCAGGTTCGGACCGTGGCCCCCGCTCTTCCTCTTGGCCGGGTGCTGGGAGCCGCCGTTCTTGCCGATGTTGCTGGTCGGCGTCTTGAGCAGGGTCTCCGGCGGGCCAGGCCGTGAGGAAGGTCCGCTCGCGCCGGTGCGGGGCTCCGACGTCAGAGGCGCGAAGCACGAGCCACTTCGCGTCGTACCGGAGGTCGGCCAGGGATCCGAGTACGGCACCGAGTGCCCGCAGAGGAGGCTGACCTGCGGTGTCTCCCAGACACCACGGACAGGGTTCCACGTCGCCAGGGGAACCGGCGGGGGAGGTGAGGAGGCCGCGCACATTCTCGATCACTACCAAGCAGGGTCGGAGGACCTCGACCGCACGGGCGACGTGCAGCCACAGCCCCGATCGGGTCTGGGAGTTGAGTCCGGCCCGGCGACCGGCGACCGAGACGTCTTTGACAGGGGAAGCCGGCCGTCAGGACGCACACCCGGGGGACGGCGGACCAGTCGACGGTCGTGATGTCGCCCAGGTTCGGGACGCCGGGCCAGTGGCGGGCCAGGACGCGCGAGGCGTTCGGATCGACCTCCGCGTGCCAGGCCAGGGTGCCGCCGAGAGCGGCCTGCACCCCCAGGTCGAGGCCGCCGTACCCCGAGCAGAGCGACCCGATCAGCGGAGGGCGGGAGATGATGGCGGGCATGTCACCGACCTCGTACGGTCCGGGGCACGAGAGCCGTCGCTGGTGTAGGCGCTGCGGGGGCAGCCGGTACGGCCTCATAGACGGAGGTGATGGTTCGGGTGAGGGCGGCCCGGAGCCGTGAGGACGGCGGTGAGACCGCCGTCGAGGCGGCGTGCAGGGAGTCGGCCGCCTCCCGCAAGGCCGTGTCCGCCGTCCCGAGCGCCTCGTCGATCACCAGCCCCGCTGCTTCCCGGGCATCCCGGGTGTCGGGCCGGTCGTGCAGGTGCTCGGTCCGTTCCAGGAACGCGAGCTGATGGGCCACTTCCCCGAGAGCCGCTGCCGCCTCACCGGCAGGCCGTACGGCGGCGGAGAAGCTGGACACGGCCAGGGAAGTGCGAGAGCGGTGTTCCCTGTTGACGGTGCGGAAGAGGACCTCGTCGCCCAGCTCGTTGATCAGTTTGCCGAGTTCGGAGATCTGCTGGGCGACGGCGACGCTTCCGGGGAGGCGGTGAGGGTCGCCGGGGACCGGGAGCTTGCCGCGCTGGGCGTCGAAGGCCGAGGCCGTGGCACGTATGGCCAGAGCGTCGGCGAGAGGGTTCGTGGGCACGATGAATTCCTGTACATGAGGACGAGCGGTGGATAAGGGCGTGTCAGCTGTGGTTGCGCGAGGGCGGGCGTGCGGCGGTCGGGGTGGGCCTGGGACCGAGCCAGCCCGGTGGCGACGGAGCGGGGCGCGGCGTACTGCGCGTGAGGGCCGCGTGTACCCGCGCCGCCGGCGGCCCGCTTGGAGGAGAAGCGGTGGTTGGCGCCGGTGAAGCCGGCCGGCCGTGCGCGGTCTGCCAACGGGCGCGGACCTCTTCGAGCGGGCCGAGCGCGTGCAGGGCGTGGTTGATGAGTCGCCCGGGGGCCAGGGCCGCGTCCTCGGCAAGGGCGCGGACGGTGCGGGCGGAGGCGGCTGCGGTGCGCATGAGGGAGGACCGCATCACCTGCTTGCCGAGCCACTCGGCGTCACCGGCCCCCACGCCGTCGCAGATAGCGGCGAACCGGTCTTCCGACAGCGTGCCGTCGGCCAGCAGGCCGCGCCGCTGGGCCTCCCAGAGCAGGGTGATCCGGTCGATGGGCTCGCCCCGGTGGTGCAGCGCCCCGAGGCACCGGTAGAGCTGCCCGTGGACCGGGTCGGCGAAATCCCCGGGACGCAGCCAGTCCACCACCTCGCCCATGGCCCCCGGCCGCTCGACGAGGACGGCCAGAAGGAACTCCTCGTCCTCGGCAACCCGATCGGCCTGAGCCGGCGGAAGGGCAGGTGGGTCGGGGACCTGCGACGTCGCGGGCGCGACCGGGCGCGGTTCGGTGCCCCACCGCCGTGCGAGATCAGTGAGCACCCCCGTCAGGACGTCCGCGTAGTGCAGCGCTCCCTCGACCTCGCCCCGCAGGGCGCCCGCGCGAGCCTCCTGGTGAAGGTGGATCGCGTGCTGGGTGACGGTGCGGTGGATCGCGCCCTCCAGCACCATGCGGCCGTACACCGGAGCGTGCGCCGGACGCGGACAGGCCGAGACCAGGAGATGCGCGTACGAGGCGGTCAATCCCCGGACATGGAGGCCGGCCTCGTCGACCGCGTCGGTCACCCACGACAGCGGCACCGGCCCCTCGCCCTCCACCGCGGGGTGGCCATCACCTCGGAGCTTGCGCAGCGCGGCGAACAGCGCCTGGTGGACCGGCCGGTAGAAGTGATCCGGCGTGAGCCACTCTAGGTGCGAGAGCTGGCCCGGGTCGAGCAGCACCGCGCCGAGGACCGCCTGCTCGGCCTTCAGCAGCGGGTTCATTGACGACCTCGCGTGTTGGAAGCGGGCGGCTCACTCGGCCCGGCACGCAGATCGGCGACCGCACGGTCGGCAGCGGCCACCGCCTCAGCGAAGTCGTCCAGCACGGTGGCGAAGGAGGGATCGGCGAGGGGAACCGCCCCGGCTTCGCCGACCAGCCACCACCGGCCGTCGCGCAGGACGGCCGGCGACTGCGCGAGCCGCGCGGAGGGCGGCGTGGGCGCGCTCATGCCGACAGCCCGAAGTCGTCGTGGCCGGCGGTCTTCGCCAGGGCCCGCTCGGTGATCGCTTTCGTGGCGCGGGCGGAGGCCGGTCCGACGACCTTGGCGGAGGGCTCCTTGTACCAGGGCCGGATGGAGAGCATGGCGATGCGCAGGCCGGTGGCCAGCAGTAGCACCTTGCCCTTGGGCAGGGCGCGGATCGCGTCGGGCGGCAGGATCCGCTCGGTGCGCATGCTCACCGAGGTGGACTTGCCGCCCTCGCTCGTCGAGACCGAGACGGTCTGGACGTCGTGGTCGCCGACCTGTCGGCTGAGGCGGTCGGCGAAGTCGGCGTCGTCGATGCCCGATCCGACGATCTTGACGGTGGCGGCGGACCAGAGGGCGTCCATCCCGGCCTCGCCCCAGCAGCGCTGGCCCTGCCGGTAGCTCTGCAGGATCGTCATCGGGATGACGCCTCGGCTGCCCAGGTGGGAGTACAGGTCCGGGAGGTCCGAGATGCGGCAGACGTTGGCGGCCTCGTCGAGGACGCACAGGGCGGGCGGGTCGAGCCGTCCGCCGGAGCGCTCGGCGACGATCACGGCCGCGCGCATCACGGCGTCGGCCGCTGCCGCGATGATCGCGGACGCGCTGCCTCCGCCGTCCTTGCTCAGCAGGTACAGCGTGTCGCGGGAGGTGGCGAAGGCGAGGGGCTTGAACTCGGGGACGCCCTCGCACGGGGTGACCCAGGCGGCGACCTCAGGGTCGAGCAGGCAGCTCGCGTACTGCCTCGCCGTCTCATAGATGCCGTCGCGGGTCTCGGTCGCGCCGGAGACGGTGCCCTGGAGCTGGGCGGCGACCGCGTCGTGGCCGGCGTCGGTGAGCAGGTCGACCGGGGTCCGGTCGGCGGGGGAGGCGAGCCAGGCCAGTACGTCGGTGATCGGGCGCCAGTGGCTCGCGGCGGCGAGGAACAGGGCGCCGAGCGTGTTGGACGCGGCGGTGGACCAGAAGTCGGAGCCGCTCGACTCATCCACGCTCGCCGCGACGAAGTGCCCGGCCAGCCGCTTTGCCCCGGCGAGGTCGCGGGCGTCGGCCAGGATGTCCCACCACATCTCACGCGGATGGTGGGCGATCTGCTGGGGGTCGAGGGTCCAGACCGTGCCGACCTCGGCACGGGCGTCCACCGTCGCGGTGAACGCGTCGTTCGCCGCCTTGTTGGAGGTGAGCAGGACCGGGCCGGGAGCCGCGAGGATCGCGGGGATCGCCAGCCCGGAGGTCTTCCCGCTTCGCGGGGCCATGATCGCGACGATCACGTCCTCCCAGGAAGCACGGACATCGGCTCGACCGGGATCAAGGGTGCCGAGCAGGATGCCGCGGTCGGCGGGAGCGACCTCTTTTACACTCCCGGCCGCTCAGGGACGGCCGCAGGCTCTTCGCCTTGGCGGTGATCTCCTTGTCCAGCAGCGGCGTCAGGTCGCTCTTGCGGGCGAGACCGTTCTTGGCACCGGAGCGCCAGCGCAGCCACAGCACCAGGCCAGTGGTGAGCAGCGCCAGGGTGAGCAGGCCGGGGACGACGCGGACGCCGACCAGCAGAGCGGTGGAAGTCAGGGCCGGCCACAGCGCCTCGGGGTGCAGCAGGGCGTCAGTGGCGCGGAACGGGGTCCACGGACCGCTTCCGACGAGGGAGTTGGTGAGGTTGCCGGTCAGCCAGGCGAGGGAGCCGAAGGCCATGGCGGCTCCGAGGGCGCCGAACAGGAGATAGAGGAGCGCGTCGGAGCCGGTGGTGGTCGACGGCGCACTGGTGCGCGGGGAAGGCACGGGAAGTTCCTTGGGGTGCGAGCGGGCGGGGCGGAGCGCGCTCGGCTCTCGTGCAGCTCACGGGCCTACTCCTTGCGGATCGAACGGAATGCTTCATCGCGAGCGGGGGGCAGGGCGTGCCGCGGACGGGGGGCGGCGCGGCGGGCGTCGGGGCGTTGGTGCCGGTGTTGCTCTCAGTCGCCACGGGGGAGACCTGACGGGCAGCGGCCAGCCGTCGGGCCTCGGGATCGACAGCCTCTCCGACGTAGCCGGCGGCCAGGGACGGGTCGATCGCGATGCGATACCCCAGGTCGGCCAGCATGCTCGCGGCAGAGGAAGAGGCGAGCTGCCGGTCCGGGCCGACGATGTGCGACGCGAGGCTGTAGGAGGCGGGATCGCCCGGGTCGCCTAGGGCGGCGAACCCACAGGAGCGCAGGATGCGGTGGGCGGATTCGGGCAGGCCGGTCCGGCAGTCGGCCCAGACCAAGTCATCGGCCCAGGGGAAGATTTCGACGTCGGTGCCGTAGGTGTCGGCGAGGTTGGCCATGGAGGGCAACTCTGGAGAGCGGAGCGGTGGGGTGCGCGCCGGGACTTCTTCGGTGCCGGGCGGCGACGACGGTTGTCGGGGGCCGGTCTGCGGCGTGGAAGCACGGGCGGCACGACGGCGGTCGGCGTCCGGATCCCGGGCGGAAGGCTCTGCGGCGACCGGGCCGGCGCCGAGGACGTCGTCGAGCAGTTCCCGGGTCCGCAGGACGTTGACCCTCTCGTGGTACCGAGGGTCGGTCCGCTTGGCAGGGCACGCGGCGATCCCGTCCTCGGCGGCTGCCAGCTGCTCCTGAACGTCCTGGAGCATGACGTGGGCGGCGGCCAGTCGCGTCCAGGTCTCGAAGACGGGGTTGTGGTGCGGGTCGTCGAACGCCAGACGGACACGGGTCCAGTCGGCGGCAGCGGCGACGAGTTCGGTCAGCTGAGGCAGAGCCCCGACCAGCGCACCGTTGACCTCCTCGATGATCCCCGCCACCTCATTGGGCGTTGCGTCCTCGGTGAGGCGGGCGATCATCCCGGGGACGGAGTACGGGTCGGCGGAAGCGCTGGGCAGGTGTCGGACCCGCGGCGGCTTGGCGGAGCCGGGTGCCACGCTGCGGTGTGCGAGCCGGATGTTGTGCTGCATCGCGGCGCCGATGGCCTCGCCGATGCTGGAGTAGAACTCGGGCACGGTTCCTCCGTGAGTTGGTGGTGCTGGCTGGCCAGGGCGGGTGGAGCACATGGCACACGTGCTCCACCCGCAGGAACGGTCCTGGGTCTGGTGTCGGAAGGCAGAGGCGGCGGAGTCACGGCGTCACCGGCAGGGGAAGGCTGTCGGCGAGGCACGAGAGCCGTTCGCGGACGGCGGGGCGGCCGGCGGTGGCGCTGCAGGAAACACGTACGCGACAGGCCGACGGTGAAGAGGACGAGGAGAACACCCGATCACCGCCGAGGACCGGAGGTACGCGGGGGGCGTGCGGCCGCACGGGCATCCGTGAACTCGATACCGAAGACTGAGACGACCTCGGCCTTGGCCGCTGCGGGCGACACGGCCAACGCCGCGCTTTGGGAAGCAGGCAGATCCGAGGACCGCGTCCGAGCCTCGGCCCGGGACGGGCCGCCGACACGACGCAACTCGTCCTCCGAGTCGACGACCTCCGACTGTGCCGAGCTGACGAACTCCGCCGCGAAGCCGAACCGGTCAGCCAGCGCGTACGCCTCGTCGTCGAGGTCGGTGATGTGTTCGCTCGCCGCCTCCAGCGCTTCCCGGACACGTTCCAGGGCCCCGTGCTCGGGGTGAAGGAGCTGGTCGACCGCTCGCCGAAGGTCCGCCCCGTTCTCGGCCGACCTGACGCGGTCCGTGATCTGAAGGAGCGCGGCTCCGGCGGCATAGGGCCCGAGGGGATTCGCCGGAGTACTCATCCGGGCCACGTCCAGGGAAGGAGCGAGATCGACGCCGTAACGGGCGGCACGGAGCATCTCGGCCGCGTGGCTGGCGATGGCGACCTGGTCGGCGACCGCGGTGGTGGTGGGAAGCCGGTGGCGCCGGCCGTGCCAGTCCTCGATCTGCCGGAAGCCGGCGTGCTTGAGGATCATCGCGGAAAGATCATCATTGGCGCCCTTCGCCACGACACTGCCGCTGGCCTCGGAGGAGATGGTGATGAGAAGGGCAGGCACAGAAGTCTCCTGGGCACGGGAAGCCGGATGGGGTGCGGTGGGCAGGTGCCCCAGCTCGGCCGCGATACGGCGGCACTCGGTCTGGAGACGGAAGGCGTCGCGATAGCCCTGGTGCAGGCCGCCGTCCTCACGGGCGAGGGTGGCCACGACATGCACCTGACGGGGCTGGTTGCGCAGGGCGATCCACCGGCAGGCATCCGGATCGCCCTCCGGGGCGATCCCGACGGCGGACACCAACCGGCGGGCGACGACGGCCCACTGCGCGTCGGTGAGGTCCGGCCGGTGAGGATCGGAACGGACCGAGCAGACCCACGTCGGCCGGACGGGAGCGCGGGCCCCGAGCCGCTCGACCGGAGCGTCGAGAGCATGGGCCAGGTAGGGCAGCGAGCCCGGCTCGGTGAGCAGCTCGATCGGCGCCCCGTGACCGTCGCCCGCGATCAGCCGGGGGCTGACGTGGACACCGCGTTCACCCGGCCCGTACAGGTACGCGAGCAGGCCGGCGGTGTCGCTGGCGCGCTGCAGGTGGGCGATCACGGCGTCTACCTCGAAAGAGAAGGAAGAAACGAGGGCCCGGAGAGGGACCAACAGGGAGAGAATCCGCCGGATTCGGGATTTGGCCAGGCCGGGGATCCCTGCTAGAAGCCCTGCTCACCCGGCCCCTGGCCTTGGCGGGAGACGAGGAACCGATGCCCCGCCGAAGAGGGGCACCGGACAGCTAGAAGTGGGGGTTCTCGCTGGGCCGGTCGGCGTCAGTGGCGGCCTGGAGCAGCTCGGTGAGGTCGTCGGGTTCGGAGGAGCGCTGGTCGATCCACCATCCAGCGCGGGTGATGGTGCGAGCGGTCTCCTCAACCTCCTCCCACTCCGTCTCGGTGGTTTCGCCCTCGAGGACCGGGGCGGTGTAGGCGGCAGTCAGGATCTGGTGGCGGCAACGCACAGCCCAGGGGACGGCGCGCTCGGTTCCCTCCAGCGGAGGCATCCGGTACTGCTGCGACCAAGCTTCGGACTCGGCCTGCTCTTCGGCGCGTTTGGCCTTCACCCAGGCGGTCTTGTCCTGCTCGCTGTTCTCCTTGGAGGCGCGCCAGCAGTCGCTGCACTCCTGGCTGGCGAGCCACTCGGCGAAGCCCGCGCGGCGGTCGGCCGGCCGATTGGACAGGTCACGGTCGGCCTTGTGGCCGCATGAGTGGTTGATCGGCCAGATGGTCTTCACGGCCATGGGAGCTATTCCTTACGGGAGTTGGGTCAGCGGTCGCGGGTGAACGCGATGCGCGGGTCGACCGGCCGGGCCGCCGCTACGGAAGTGGCGGGAGCCGACGCTGGCGCCTTGCCCGGCAGATTGGCGAGGGCCGGGCTGGCGGTGAGCGCGGCGGCCACGATCGGAGAACTACGGCCAGCGCCCTGGACACGGTCGCGGGACGAGGCGGGCGCGGGACGGTGGCGGACCGCTACGTCCTGGGCGAGGCGGGGCTGCACCGCAACCTGGACACCGGAACGGTGCAGGGCCAGCGTGGCGTCGGCGACCTTCCCCAGGGCCTCGTCGCGGCTGGCGCCGGGCAGCGTGTAGATGTCCAGGCGGTGATCGTGCCGCCAGCCGTGTTCGACCAAGGCGAGTCCGGTGAGTCCGGAGGCACGGCTGTCGATGGCCGCGACGATGCCGAGCCGCGGATGCTCGGCGAATGCGACATCGGGCTCGGCGTGCGGAGCCCGGGAGGGGACGGGCTCCGCGTCGGGTACCAGGGAAGGGTTGAACACGGCGTCCGTGTCGACCCGGAAGCCGGCGTTGCGCAGCAGCGCGACGGCCCGGGTGGCGCGGCCCTGCCCGTCACGCTGCTGGTCGGTCAAGGCGTACAGGGTCGGCTCGCCCAGGACGGGACGGAAGTCGAGCCGCTCCAGCATCCAGGTGCCGGCGGCGAGGCTCTTGGGGTTCGCGGCGACGATGCCGTAGTCGGGGTGGCGGCCGACGGTGACGTCGGCAAGCAGTTCTTCGGCGGAGGTGGGCAACACAGCTGATCCATCCGGTGCGGGCTCGATGACGGGGGAGGTCGAGGGCCGGAAGGGTTCTGCTGGTGAGAGGCATACGGCGTACTCCGAGACGGGAAGAGATCAGCGACCAGGGGTGGTGGAGGGACATGCTGGTGGAAGCACGGGACGTGGGGGAGGGGCCGTCGCCAGGGGTGTGCGGACCACGCGCGGTCCGGCCGACGGCGAGGGCGCGAGAGCAGCGCTCACCCGTGGCTGAGCAGAGACCAGCAGGGCGGTCCGGTCTGTCCGACTTCGACCCTTGGACGTGAGCAGGGCCGAGTCGCACAGGACGGTGAAGCCCTCGTCCTGCAGCGCTGCGAAAGCCCGGGTCACCGCCCGCCGCTGCTCGGTCGGATCGGTCATGGCAGAGGGCAGCCGGTGGTACCGCTCCCCGTCGAATGAGACGGCGGTGATGAAGCCCGCACGGTGGAGCACGGCGTCGGCGACGCGCTCCTGTGAGGAGCGTTGCTGCTCGGGGCGTGGCGGCACGCCGAGCTGGTCCAGTCGTGTGTCGATGGCGGCGAGCAGACTCGGGACGCTGCCGCCGTACCGGGCGTCAGGGCCGCCGGGTTCCGAGTCGTAGATCTCTTCGTACACCGAGGGCCCGGTGTCCCTGTGGCGGATCGCCGTCCAGCTCTCGGGGAACTCGGGCTCCTCGCTGGGTGGTTCCTGCGGCGGCGAGATGATCAGCGAACTGCCGTCGGGGAGGGCGGCGTGGACGATGTAGTCGCTCAGGCCGTACTCGACGGTGACCTCCAGGCCGCGTTGGCGGAGGGGAGCGGTGAGAAAGCCGTACCCGTGATCCTCTTTCGGATCCTCGGAGACAACAGGCGAGGAGGAGGTGCTGGTCCACGCGGTGATGTGTGGTCCCTCTCGCTCGAAGGTGATCAGCGGGTTGTCCTGGTACATGGGCTTTCTCCGTAGTGGGGTGTTCCAGCGGTCGGCGGCGTGGGCTGCGGGCACGCCGTACAGGGGCGGGCGGTGGTCCACGAGGATCTGGCGATCGGAAGGTTTGGTCCCGCTGGGACTCGGTGCTATGGGCGTCAGCGGGAGCGGCCCGGCACCGGTGGGCCGGGTGCCGGTGGCGCCGGGGGAGAAGCGGACAGGGGCCTGCGACGGTCGGAGGTGGATCGGGCAAGGGCCGCACGTGCCTGTTCGGTCCGCGAGGACTGTTCGCGGTCCGCTCGGTCGGCCAGGTAGTCGGCGGCCCGTACGAGGGCCGGGCCGCGGATGGACAGCTCGTCGGCGTAGTGCCAGCCGTCGGAGTTGCGGTTCTCCTCCGCCTGGCTCTCGTAGAGCTTCCGCGAGCCGGGGAGCGAGGCGTCCATGAGGGCCATGATCTGATCCCACTCACGCTGGAGCTGTTCCGCCCGTTCCAGGGTGGTGTCGATCCCGCGCAGCCGGTGGAGGTCTTCGCTGATCGGCCCCTCGACGTAGTCGGCACCATGGGCGGCGGCGCGGACGCCGGCCAGGACCTCGGGACCGTGGGCGAGGAAGACCTCCACGTGTTTCCACGCCTCGGCGTCGCGTTTCACCTTGCCGTCCTCGTATCCCTGCTCGTCGACGGGCCAGCCGTCCCCGTCGCAGAAGGAGTCCGAGACCGCGTCCCAGGCGTCGGACGCCTGCCTGATCCCGGCGGCGGCGGAGGCCAGCGCCGGGATGTGCCTCCGCCACGCCAGGCGGTCGGTGGCCGCCGGCAGCTGATCTTCGGCCAGGCCGGGAGAACTGGGAGAAGCAGACATGATTGATCCTCCGGACAGGCCCTATGCCGACATGCGGGCGTCGGTATCGAACAGTTCGCGTTCGGCCGGGTGCAGGATGTGCTGCGTAATGAAGGACCGGCCCGCGACCTTCCACAGGCCCCGGCCCTTGGTCAGGGCGGACACCGCCTGGGTCTCGACGCCGGTCAAGCCGAGCAGGGATGCGGCGGCGGCGAGCTGGTCGGGCTCCTGGCGGTAGATGATGCGGGTGGAGCAGTCGGCCAGGAGGCCCTCGGCCAGCACCCGGCCGCGTGAGCCGGCATCGCCCGCGGAGAGCAGATCGCTGAGCCGGTGGATCACCATCAAGTTCGCGATGCCGAGACCACGGGAGAGCTTCCACTGGCTCTGCATCCGCTCGAGCAGGCCGACGTGCCTCATCAGCCGCCACGCCTCGTCGTAGATCACCCAGCGCCGGCCGCCGTCGGGGTCGGCGAGGGCGGACTCCATCCACGCGCTCGCGCAGGTCATCGCAAGGACCAGCGCGGTGTCGTCGCCGGAGCCTCCGAGGCGGGAGAGGTCGATGGACAGCATCGGCGCGGTCGGATCGAACGCCACCGTCGAGGGGGCATCGAACATGCCACTCAGGTCACCGTGCACCAGGCGGCGCAGGGCGTGCGCGAGGTCCTGGGCGGCCGACCCGAGGTGTCCGGTCTGGTGGCCGAGGGCCCGGTCGAGGCGTTCGGGCGAGCCGAGGGCGTGCGCGATCTCTCCGAGCAGCGGCACCGCGCCCCGGGCGGCGGCCTCGGCGACGACCAGGTCGAGGGCGAGGTCGAGGGCGGTGTGCTCCATCGGCAGCAGGTCGCGCTTGAGGACGGTGCGCGCCAGGCCGGCCAGGAGCAGCAGACGGCGCTTTCGGACCTCGGTCGCCCAGTCCTCCTCGCTGACGGAGGTGGGCCGGGGCGGGGCGTCCAGCGGGTTCAGCCGGCCCGGGAGGCCGGGGCCCAGGGCGATGCTGTAGCCGCCGAGGGCCTGGGCGACGCCGGTCCACTCGCCCTTCGGATCGCAGGGGATGTAGATCCGGTAGCCGTGGGCGATCGACCGGGTGGCGATGGACTTCGCCAGCGCGGACTTGCCCATGCCGATGATCCCGGCGAGGACCACGTTGGGGTTCGTGAAGCCCTCGATCCGGCCGCTGCTGTACAGCGAGAACGGATCGAAACAGAAGGCGGCTTCGGCGTGGACGTCGCGGCCGATGAAGATGCCCTCGGCCCCCAGGCCGCCCTCGGCGACGAAGGGGTAGGCCCCCGAAGCGGTGGCGGTGGTCATTCGGTGGGCGGGCAGGTGGAGCTTGCCGCCCCGGGCCGAGGCCGGACCGGGACGACCGGTCGGCGGGTAGACCGGCCGCAGCTCCGGGTCGAGGGTTTCCTCGGCGCGGTGCTGGGGCGGTGTCCCGGCGAGGCGCGCCTGGCGGCGGGCCTCGGCGAATCCGGCTCGGGCGGCCCTCTGCTGGGCCCGCGAAGCCTTGTGCGGCACGTACAGGGGAGAGGCGCTGGCGCGGGTACGGGGCATGAACGTTTCTCCAGACAGGTGAGGGGGTCAGCGGCGGACGAGGCCGGTGAACGGCGTGTGCAGGTCGGCCGGGGTGGTACGGCGGCGGACCAGGTGCGCGGCGCGCTGGTGGCGCTGGCAGATGGTCAGCTGCGGTGCCCCTTCGGGCAGGCCGGCCTGGCACGCCTCGGGTTCGGGCACCTCGCCCGAATCCGGCCGGGGCGCCGCGTGGTAGGCGGCGTGGACGTGGTCGGCGGCCTGCCAGATGCGGGTGCGGGCGGCGCGAAGCTGGTCGCCTTCGATCGGCACGAGCTGACCGGTACGGGCGGTATGGGCGTCGAGCAGCCCGTGTACCGAGACGAGGTGCGCGTGCAGAGCGTCCAGCTCGGCGCGGCTGGTGACGAGCGGGCCGCCCGGGAGGTTGAGCGCACGGTGGAAGTCGAGCGCGGCGGTGGCGAAGGGCACGAAGTCCTGCGCGGTCGGGCTGGCGGTGCGGGACATGGGGTGCTCTTTCGAAGGGAGGGAAGGGCCGGCGTCAGGCGGCGAGCGCGAGCGGCAGGGCGGCGGCGGTGAACGCTTCGGCCTGCTGCCAGGTCAGCGGCCGGACGTCGAGCTGGGCGCCGACGGCCGCGGTCTCCACGACCGCGCAGGCGGAGCGGAGTTCGTCCTCGGAATCGGCCGAGACGGTCAGCAGCCCGGTCAGGGCGACATCGGCGTGGCCCGCGATGAGCTGGCGCTCGCGGGACTTGATGTCCTGGTACTCGATCGAGTCCGCCTCGGAGTCGACCTGGCCGCGCCGGGCTCGCTCGGCGGTGTCCGCGATCACGCTGGCCTTCTTGCGCTGGACGTCGCGCAGGGCGGCGTCCAGTCCCTTCGGCTCGTAGGAGAGCGACAGCGTGCGCCGGACGCCGCCGGTGAACAGGAGCTGGTGCAGGAAGCCGGCCGACGTCTCGGTCCTCGGCCAGTTCTCCACCCAGTACGTGGCGTGGACGGCCGAGTCGGTCGCGATGTGGTCCGCCTTCTCGACGACCACGACGGGGCCGGCGGCTGCGGGCTCGGCCTCGGGACGGCCGGCGGTGGACCACCGGTCCAGCGCCGTGAGGGCCTTGGGGTCGTAGGCGGTGCGGACGACGGCGGCGATCTCGCGGGCGGTGAGCCAGCCGGTGGGGTTGAGCCCGGCGGTCCGCGCGGCCTGGTCGAACGTGGAGGTCAGCTGCGCCAGGACGCTGAAGGAGCCGGTCAGGCCACCGCCGGCCTGGTTGATCAGCCGTCGCGCGGCCTTGGTGTCCAGCGCCACCGCGACGTATGCCTCGTGGGGTGCCGCCGCCGGGCCCGCGCTCTGGATCAGCTCGCTGTAGATCGCGCCCGCCATGGGGGCGTGGGGTCGGCCGTGCTCTTCCCAGTAGCGGCGAAGCGCGTCGCCGGAGTCCGGGACGGTGCGTTCGATCACCTGGATGCGGGCGATCTGCCCGGTACGGGCCAGCGCGGCCAGCGCGCGTCCCCAGCCGCTGACGTTGGCCTGCTGGGTGCCCGGGTCGAGCAGCGCGTAGGCGCGGGAGGAGACCTTGACCACGGCGGTCAGCGTGCCGCTGTGGGGATCGTGGACCGCACCGTACCTACCGTCAGGGGCGGTGACCACGCGCAGGCTGGCGGCGGTGCCGGGGAGGTGGAGGAGTCCTTCGCGGGTCGGCCGACGGGAGGGCCGGGTGAGCCAGACGAGCTGGCCACGCATCCGGCGCAGGACGTACCGGGTGACGATCGGAGCCCAGTCCGCCAGGGCACGGCCACGATGGCGGAGGAAGACGAACAGGGCGATGACGGCCCACAGCGGGATGAGCTGGAGGGCGCCGACCACGCCGCGGGTGAGGACGACGGCGAGAAGGAGAAGGCCGGTGAGGCCGGCGACGAACAGCTGCGGGGCGGTCAGTCCGAGCAGGATGCCGCGCCTGCTGCGGTGGGGGAACTTCACGGTGGCTGTAGGGGCCTGGTGCTTGCCGGACATGGTGGTTCCAGACGGTGGGAGCGGGCGGAGGACGGGGCGCGCGACGCTCTTCTGGAGGTCATGGGGGACTCCTCTGCTGGTCGGTCAGGGTGGGGCGGGCCGTGGTGTGCAGCCCGCCCCGGGTGTGATGGGTCAGGAACCCGACGGCGGCTGGTTGGGGAACACCCAGTTCGTCGGCGTCGGAGAAGCGGCGGCCGACGGTCCCGCGGGGGGCGGCGGCGCAGTCGCGGAGCCGACAGGCGGCAGGGAGGTCATGCTGCCGCCCGGAGCTGACGCGCCGACGAGATAGCCGGAGCTGCCGGTGACGCCGTGGACGACCACATCCGACCCTTCCGCTTCGGCCGTGCTGGGACGCGTGATGAGCGGTGGGATGCCGGGGCGCTGGATGAGGGCCCGGCCCTTGTCGCCGGTGGCGTTCGGGTCCTCGCCGTAGCGGAAGCGGGTCTGCTGCTTGGGCGGACCGGCGTCGATGCCCTCCTTGCTGAAATTGCCGCCGGCGGGATTGATGCCGGAGGCGACGCCGTCGGCGCCCGCACCGGGGACCTGGCTCGGCCCCTGGGGAGCGGGAGCACCGGTGCCGGCCTGCATTGCCAGGGTGGCCGCGGTCTTCGCCGCTCCTGCGGCGACCGCCATGCCGGCGATGCCGGTGCGGTGCAGGTCGTCGTGGCCACCGCCGTCGCTGGCCCAGTGCACGAACTTGTACGTCGCGTACGGGCAGAGCAGCACGAGGACCATCACGACGATGCCCGCCATCGCGTCGGACAGGGCCGACATCCCGTCGCTGGCGTCGCTCTTGCCCATGGCGGAGACGCCGATCAGGAAGACCACGGTCATCAGGAGCTTGGAGACGACCAGGGTAGCGGTGGCCTCGATCCAGCCGCGCCGCCACCGCTTGGCGACCTCCCAGCCGCCGCCGGCACCGGCGAACACGGCGAGGGAGACCATGATCAGGACGCCGACCTTGCGGGCGACCATGACACCCCAGTACAAGAAGGCGCCGATCGCGCACCCGAGGGCGACCAGGGCTGGGACGCCCCAGCCGAGGCCGTACATCGCCCCCAGCTCGTTGACCTTCACCACGCGCCGGATCGCGTCGTCGACGGAGGTGTTGGCCGCTTGGAACAGCCCGTCGGACAGGGCGTCGACCACGGTGATGGCGACGGTGGTGAAGGCGATGGCGCAGAAGCTGAACAGGACGCCGGTCATGGTGCCGAACGCGGCCTGAGCAAGAGCGCGTTCATCGCGTCGCCAGGCCGCGGTCATGAGCTGGATACAGAAGACGCCGACGGTCAGAGCGAGTCCGATGGGCAGCAGGAGCTCGTAGTTGTCCCGGAACCATCCGGCGTTGAGGTCGATGGCGGTCGTCTCGTTGACGGCCTTGGCGGCCAGGTCGGCGGCGCTGGCCGCCAGTTCGCCCATCGACTTCGCGATCCACGCGCCGATGCCGTCCGTGACGGTTCCGGCGGGGTTGGTGGCGAAGTCGACGGCGCCGCACACCTTGTCCATCAGCGGGAAGTCGCAGACTCCCATGGCGGTACCTCCTTTCTCGAACGGGGTCAGGGCGCGACGGACGGCATCACGCCGACCAGAGCGCAGGGACGGTCGGGCCGGCACTGGACCGCGAGCGTGGTGGAACGGCTCTCCGCACCGCCGGCGGGCGAGCCCTTCCAGGCGATCGACTGCTTGCCGGAGACCGTGACGGCGTAGACGTACGCCTGAGTGATGGCGCCGGGGTCTTCCTGAAGGGCCCGGGTGAACGCGTTCGGGAAGTGCCCCTCGTACACCTTGGCGGTGGCGAACTGGCCGTTGGCGGCCATCTCCTTCCACAGCACCGCCGAGGGGACGACCTTGTCGACCGAGGCCGGGTCGGCGTACTTCGCCTCCGTGGTCAGCCACCCGCGCAGAGCCTTTCGCAGCTCGGGCCGCGAGTACGCACGGGTGTCGTAGGACCACAGCGCTGCGGAGGCTGCCCTCCCGTACGCGATCGGGTCATGGGTCTTCGGCGGGATCGGAAGAGCATGGGGACGGGTGTGCGGGGTAGACGACCCGGACGCCGAAGGAGGCGAAGAGGAGCCCGAGGGTGAACTCGGCGGTGGAGCAGGGGCTTCGGAAGGGCCCCTGCCGTCGCGGGTGAGGTACGCGGCCAGGCCGGCGAGGGCGACGAGCACCACCAGGACGACGGTGCCGAGCAGCGCCCGGCGGCGCACGCGAGATGCGCCGCCGGGGTGGGTGGAGTGCTGAGCCATCAGCGGACCTGCGTCCCCAGCGTGCTGAAGAAGGCCACCACGCCGTTCGCCGCGCCGAGCAGAAGGGCCGCGCCGGCGCTCACCAGCACGCCCTTCTTGCCGTTGGCCTCCGCCTGGTGGCCGCCGGAGTGGTGGCCCCAGGCCCACACGCCCGCGCTGACGGCGAGGGCGCCGACCACGGCGATGAGGCCGAAGAGGTTGATGGAGCCCATCACCTGCTTGAGGACGGACAGGCCCGGCAGACCGCCCTCGTTCGGCTTGATCCCGGGATCGTAGGCGAGCTGAATGACCTGGTCGGCGAGATACATGGAGAACTCCAGTTTGATTGCGCGCACGCCAAAGCCCGATGGGGCGAAGCGGTGGTGCGAGGGAAAGGGGAGAGGGGAAGAAGCGCCGGTCAGACGACTCGGCGGGCCGCGAGAATCCGCGGTTTCCAGGAGGCGAGGGTCGTGATGCGGACCACGTCGCCGGGGCGCGGGGCGTGCACGATCAGGCCCTGCCCGATGGCCATCCCGACGTGCTCGGGTACGGCGGCCGTCCCCTCGGTGAAGAGCAGGTCACCCGGCCGGAGGGTGTCGGCCGACACTGCCTTGCCGTCCTTGACCTGCGTGTACGTCGTGCGCGTCAGGGTGACCCCGGCGGCCTTGTACGCCTGCTGCATCAGGGAGGAGCAGTCGCACCGGCCCATGGCGTCCTTGCCGTGGGAGTTCATGCAGGTCCCGCCCCACTGGTACGGCGTGCCGAGCTGCCCGAGCGCCCACCGGATTGCCGTCTGGACCTCTTGCGGAGCGTCAGCGGGGATCTTGTACTCGGCCGGCAGCACGCCGGGCGGGATGGTGCCGAAGTCGGTCCTGTCCCCCTCGGCACTGCAACCGCCCGCGATACCGGGCGCAGGACTGCCGGTGTCGGCCGAGCCGGACGGCGAAGGGTCCGGTGAAGCGCCACCGGGCTTCGGCAGCAGGGGTTCGATGGCCTTCTGCAGGGCGGTGGCCAGGGGCTCCCACTTGGCGTACGCCTCCGGGAAGCCCGACCGCTGCACCGCCTGGGCGGCCTGGGTGATCGACAGGGACTCCCAGCCCGAGACCTTCCGCAGCCCCTCGTAGAACTTGGTCGAGGCGTGCACCGGGTCGAGGATCTCGTTCGCCGTGCCCCACCCCATCGACGGCCGCTGCTGGAAAAGCCCCAGCGAGTCCCGGTCGCCGTAGGTCAGGTTCCGCAGGCCGCTCTCCTGCAGGGCGGTCGCCAGGGCCACGACCTGCCCGCGGGCCGGGATGTTCATCGCGACGCCGGTGGCCTGGATCGTCTTGGCGTTGGGCACCTGCTCGGCCGGGTCGTCCAGGCCCGGCAAGGAGACCGAGCCCTTGTCGCCGCCGTCCAGGATGGCCTTCACCTGGGCGGCGACGGCGGCGGTATCCACATCCTGCGCCCCGCCGGTCGAGCAGGAGGCTGAGGCGGTCCCGGCCCCAATGGCGAGAATTGGAACGGCCAGCAGCAGCGGAGCTGTTGCGCAGAGACCGACGACGGCTCCGGTGGTCTTCTTCATCGCCGCCGCCGTTCACCGAGGCGGCGGTGCCAGCCGGGTGACGGCGTTGGGGCGGGGCGCGGATGTATCAGGGCATGCTGCATCGCAGCGGCTCCTCGGTGTTCGTAGGAGGCGTGGTGCCGGCTTCTCGTGCAAAGCCGCCGGCACCGCGCCGATGTGCATCCGCCGCTCGGGCGGGCCCGGGCCAGAGGAGTTGGTAGCTCCCGGACGCCGGTCTCAGGTCGCGCGCGGCAGCCAGCCGCGCTCGTAATCTCAGGCAGTACACCGGGGCTCCTGACGGTGTGCGGGAAGAAGGAGGGCAACGTGCCTCCGATACCGCTCGTCCTGGACGAGACAGCACGGATAAGCACAGGTCAGCGGCGGTGGAGCGAGGCTCCTGCCCGGTGACACGGCGAGACAGTAGGCCGGGATTCCGGCCGCACCAAACGACTCCCGGACCGGGTTCCGCGGCACGGCCCGGCTCGTTAGGTCCGGCCGGAAAGCATGGTTAACCTCCAGCACAACCCCGCCCCGGAAGACCGCCGTTGAGCGCTGCCCGGAGCGGGCCCCAGCCCCGCCATGTCCTGAGAGAGGCCCTTCCTATGAGTTACACGCTGCACCGAGGCGACGCCCTGACCGTGCTGAAGTCCCTTCCGGACGAGAGCGTCAACGCCGTGATCACCGACCCGCCGTACAACTCCGGCGGCCGTACAAGCTCGGACCGCACCGGACGGACCGCGCGCGCCAAGTACGTCACCAGTAACTCGACGCACGGCCTCGCCGACTTCCCCGGCGAGAACCGCGACCAGCGCTCCTACCGCTCCTGGCTGACCGACCTGCTCACCGAGGCGTACCGGGCCTCGACCGAGCACGCGGTGGCCATGGTCTTCTCCGACTGGCGCCAGGAACCGACCACGACCGACGCCCTGCAGATGGCAGGCTGGACCTGGAGCGGCACGCTCCCGTGGATCAAGCCGGCCAGCCGGCCCCGCAAGGGCGCGCCGAAGCAGGACTCCGAGTTCATCGTCTGGGGTGTCAAGGGATCCGTCGACAACACCCGCGACCTCTACCTCCCCGGCCACTACATCGCCTCGCAGCCCCGCAAGGGCCGGGTCCACATCACCCAGAAGCCCGTCGGGATCATGCGGCAGCTCGTCCAGGTCTGCCCCGAAGGCGGCACCGTCCTCGACCTCTTCACCGGAAGCGGGTCCACGGGCGTCGCGGCCCTCCGGGAAGGCCGGAAGTTCGTCGGCGTCGAACTGTCCCCGCACTACGCCGACATCGCCGAACGGCGCCTGCGCGCCGAGCTGGAACAGGATGACTTCGCCCTGGCCGGCCCGGAGGAGTGATCATGAGAACGAAGAACCCGGGGCTAACGGGCCGCAGACGTCGAAGGGCGGCTGGAACATCGAGAAACCGATGCTCCAGCCGCCCTTATGCTTCTGTCAGGCTGCCTCGAACGCCCGCCGGATCAACGGCGCCGCCTTCTCCAGGTCCGCCGCCGAAGCGAGACGCACCTCCAGGTCCCCCGTCCCGAGGTGCCCGACACCGCGCATGTCCCGGGTGAAGCCCTCCTCCAGCACGACCGCGTCCGGGTCGAGTCTGAGATAGACCAGGATCACCTCGTGCTTCGGACGGAAGATCACCGACGCCACGTTCACCAGGCGCCGGTAAGCGATGTAGTGCCGCAGAGCCGCCACCTCGACCTCGCCCCACGCGGTGAGCGCCTCGTCCAACTCCGCGTACAGGTCCCGCAAGGACTCCGGTACGAGGCCGGCACCCGCCGGCGCAGGAACCACCGGTGCCGCCGGCGCGCTGGCGACCACCGTGTCCCGCTCCCGGCTCCGCCGAGACGAAGTGGCGCTCGCTGAGCCGGGCGAGGAATCGACGAGCAGCAGGCTCAGCAGGCCGCCCTCGAAGACCCGGTAGCGCACCAGGTCGATCCGCTCGGGGAGCCACTGCACGGCCACCCGGTCGTGGTGGGAGAAGCCGGCCGCGATGCAGACCATCCGCGGACGGCGCCAGTCGATCGACTCGGCCGCCTCCGCGCCCAGTACCTTACGGACGAGCGCCTCGAACTCGTGCTGAGCCGAACGCAGCCAGGACAGGTACGAGACGGCCTGCGACAGCACCCCGCTGTCGGAGCCCCTCTTGAACTCGATCACCACCGGGCTGCCGTTCTCGTCCAGCCCCAGCGTGTCGATGCGGCCCCGGTGCCATGGACCAGTCGCATACTCCGACGCCACGAACCGGATCCCGAGCATCTGCTCCAGCCCGGCCTCCACCCGCCGCTGCAGCTCCACCTCCAGCGCCACTGTTGAACCGGACAGCTCGACATCCCGCCCGTCCACGTCCTGCCGGAACAACATCAGCTCGGCCACCAGCGCCCCCTCCCCGTGATCTCTGCAAGAAGACCAATCAATGGGAGGCTGTGGGTATTCCGCCGTCGGGTAGTGGGAAGGGCGGCTTGCCCAGTTCTTCGTGCTATCGACCGTTCGGATCAAGGGATGGCCTCGCACGCTCATTAGGGGTGGCCGCGTTTGCTCCGTACCATCGGGCCCAAAATTCCGATGAGAGGCGGGGCGCCCTATGAGCAGTCAGTTCCTTGGGATCGCTGAAGCGGCCGAGTATCTGGGTATGTCTCAGCGGTGGATGTATCGCGATTCGCGGAGGCATGGCCTTCCTCGCTACTACTTCGGGGGGCGGCTTAAGTTCAAGGTCGAGGACCTCGAACGATGGGCGCAGCAACAGAAGGTTTCATGAAGAAGGGGCCGGGTGGCAACCCGGCCCCCAGTTTTTCCCGTTAGAGCCCGTCCTCAAGGACCTTGGCTGCGCGACCGATGGATGCCGGCATCAGATGGCGGTAAATGCGGTACGTCATGTTGATGTTCGAGTGCCCCATCCACTCGGCCACGTCGGTGATGGGGATTCCCTTGGACAGGCAGTTCGAGGCGAAGAAGTGGCGCAGGGAGTACGGGTTCAGCTTCCGTGTGATGCCAGCCCGCCTCCTGGCGGCACTCCACTGATAGTCGAGCGTCGTGTATGCCCAGTGGGGGCTGCGCTGAGTGCGCAGCAGAAAGCCGTTCTGGTCTGTGCCGACGTCGTGCGCGTACCGGAGGAGGGACTCCCGGACCGTGGCCGGCATGGGGACTTCGCGGAAGTCGCCGGCCTTGCGGTGCTTGAGCGGGGCGCGCTGGCGGGTCCTCCCTTCGATCTGCTCGGTGATGCGGTACACGTCGTCAGCGACCATCCCTTCGAGGTTGGCTGCGAACGCTTCGCCGTTCCGGTGCCCACACCCGGACATCAGATCGATGCCAACGACGAGGGCCTTGGACGAGACCTCCTTGAGAGCGTGGATCTCTTCCACAGTGGGGATGGTGATCCGAGTGGGGATGTACTCCGGTGGGACGACACCTCGGAGGGGGTCGTCGGCTATCCCGCCCCTATGGTGGGCGTCCCGGAGGATCTTCTTGAGGGTGTCGAAGGCGTTCTGCTGTGTGGCCAGGCCGACCTTGCGCTCCTCCATCGACATGATGAAGTCGTCAACGACGGTCGGCGAGAAGCTGTGGATCCGGCGGGACTCGAGGGCTGGGAGTATCTGACGGTCGAGCAATTGCTTGACCGTGCGTACCGTGCCGGGTGCGTAATGTCGCTGGCGCGGCAACCAGGCGCCTGCGTACTCCCCGAAACGCTGCTTGCCCAGCGTTCGTTTGATCTCGGACTGCTGCACGGGAGTGCTGCGCTTCTCCCTGTAGACCTGCGTGAGACGGTCGAGGGCGTCGTCCTGCGTCGGGTAGCCCGACTCCTCGCACTGTCGTCCCGTTCCATCACGGAACCGGATAGCGTAGGGGTGTGCGCATCCGCCCTGCCGTTTGCAGCTGCAGGTCTTGAAGAAACTGCCCATCCCGCGGATGAGTTTGGCCGCCACGTACACCGCTCCTGACTCATGCTGGGAGTTTGCTGACCAACGGCTCCACAGCATGGCCCTGACCTGCGGCCGCACCAAACTAGGGCACGTTGATCAGCATCCTCATGGATACCTCCAGGTGAGATGAGCAGACAAGTCCCTGACCTGCGTTTCCGCAGGTCAGGGCTGGCGTGCTGGTGTGTCGTCGGTTCCGTGCGGTATTGATGCCGACTCAATGCCGACTTTCCTGATGGCACGTCGGTGCTGGGTTTCGGGGGCGAGCTGTGCGCATGCGCATCACGGAGCGATTATCGGCGCAAGGACGCGAGTGCGCACCGATGCGCCACCGGTCGGATCCGGACGATCTCGAACCCGGGGTACTCCGAGGTCGGGAGCCGGACGAGCGTGGCGCCCGCAGCAGAGGCCGGCCGCTGCGGCGCCGCATGCCGCCGACCGCGCCCGGACCCCGGCCCGAACCGGCGTCTCGACTCGTCACCGCCTGGGTCGACGTCCCAGAGCCCCCTACGCCTCGGCTCCGTCACTCGGACAGCCTCACGGTCCGTGTCCGTGCGGGCTCGTCGGCGTCGCCGGCTCTTAGATTCGGGATGCAGTGCCCCGCACGAGAACCATCGAAGGGCAGGTGGCCATGACGAGTCGCCCGAACATCCTGTTGATCACCACCGACGAGGAGCGGGCGGTGATTCCCCGCCCCGACGGGTTCTCGCTGCCGGCCCGGGAACGGCTGGCCGCGAGGGGGACGACCTTCGAACGGTTCTACTCGGCCTCCGCGATGTGCAGCTCGGCCCGGTCCGTGCTCTACACCGGTCGGCACCTGCCCGTCACGGAGATCTACGACAACGACAACATGCCGTACATCCGCCCTCTCGATCCCGCCCTGGGCACGCTGGGCACGATGCTGCGCTCGGCCGGCTACTACTGCACCTACCAGGGGAAGTGGCACCTCTCGAACGCCTACGTCACCCCGGAGCGGCCCGGATCCACGAAGGACGCCCTGGAGCCGTACGGGTTCAGCGAGTTCAACGACTGGGGAGACATCGACGGAGGAGCGTGGGCGGGGCTGAAGGTCGATCCGGTGATCGCCGGCCAGGCGGTGCGATGGCTGCGTGACCGGGCCCCGGTGGTGGCGGCGGACCAGCCGTGGTTCATGGCCGTCAACTTCGTCAACCCGCACGACATCATGAGCTTCGACTACGGCGGCTCCCCCCAGGTAGAGCTGCCGTTCGGGCTCGCTCACGCGGTGGTCGCCAAGGCGGCGGCCGACATTCCCGTGTACCGGAGGCGGTGGGACTTCCAGCTTCCCGACAGCCTGCACGACGACCTGTCGGGCGCGGCCCCCGCGGTGGCCGAGTTCGCGCGGATGCTCGACACCGTCTTCGGACCCGTCGCCGATGACGCGCACTGGTACGACGGTCTGAACTTCTACCTCAACGCGCTGCGCGACGTCGACCGCAGCGTCGAGCTGGTCCTCGACGCGCTGGAGGCCTCGGGTCAGGCGGACCGCACCGTCGTCGTCTTCACGGCCGACCACGGCGAGATGGCCGGCTCCCACGGACTGCGACAGAAGGGCAACCTCGTCTACGACGAGAACTTCCACATCCCGTTCATCATCAGCCACCCCGACGTCCCCGGCGGCACCCGCACCGAGGCCCTCGGATCGGCGGTCGACCTCGCCCCCACCCTCCTCGCCTGCGCCGGCGTCACCCCCGAGGAGACCGCCAACCGTTTCCCCGAGCTGAAGGGCCGCTCCCTCGTACCGGTCCTCGACGGATCCCCCGTACGCTCCGGAGTCCTCTCCGCGGTCGAGTCGATCGTGACCCTGGACGCGTCGTTCTGGTTCGAGTTCGCCGACCCCGACGCCCCGGCACGCATCGAGTCCGGTGCCCTGCGCCCCGACTGGACCAAGCGCGGCTTCCTGCGCGGATACACGGACGAGCGCTACACCTACGGGCGCTACTTCTCCCCGCTGAACCCGAACCGGCCCAGGGATCTCGACTCCCTGTACGCCGACAACGACGTCGTCCTGTACGACCGTCAGGCGGACCCGGGCGAGGTCCGGAACCTCGCCGCCGACCCCGCCCACCGTGACCTCGTCCTGCGCTACTCCGGCCTCCTGGAGGCCCTGATCGACGCAGAGATCGGCGCGGACACCCGCGCCTGGGTCACCGAGCGTCCCCGGCTGCTCGGCTGGCCCACGTGGCACGGCGACACCGACCGGCCGGCCTCGGCGGGAGCGGCCGCATCGGGAGGCTGAGGGCCGCGCGGCGTCAGGCCGCGCACCCCCCCCATCGGGATCCGCGAGAAGCGGATGGGTCCTTCCTCCGTCGTCCCTGCCGCCCAGGCTCCCCGTGTGTCCTCCCCTGCGGTCGCTGAGGGGGACACACGGGCCGAGGCCGGGACCGGTCGGCCCTGTCGGCCACCGTGACCCGGTGCGAGCGTGGCCGTGAGCCACCTCGTACTCGGAAGGCGGTGGGGACGATGGACTCGCCCGCGGTAGGCCCCGTGGTGGTGGGCGTCGACGGTTCCGACGCCAGTCTCACGGCGCTGGACTGGGCCGTCGACGAAGCGGTACGGCACGGATGGCTGCTGCGCATCGTGCACGCCTCGCTGTGGGAACACTACGAAGGGGTCGTGCCTGCCTGGTCCAGGGACCGGCCCTCCGGCCAGGTCCTCGCGGAGAACATCGTCGGCACGGCCGCGGAACGGGCCCGGCGACGTGCTCCCGCTCTCACCCTCACCGCGGACGTCCTGGCCGAGGACGCGTCCGGCGCGTTGCTCAGGGAGGGGCGGGAAGCCGTGCTCCTGGTGGTCGGGTCGCGTGGACGCGGAGAGCTGGCCGACCTTCTGCTCGGATCCGTCGGCCTCGTCGTGGCAGCCCGGGCCCACGGTCCGGTCGTCGTCGTCCGTGGGGACGAGTACGCCCTGGAAGCGCGCCACCAGCGGATCCTGTTGGGCATCGGCGACCACGACGTGGACGCCCCGGCCGCACGGTTCGCCTTTAGCGAGGCGGCTGCCCGGGGCGCGGATCTCGACGTCGTCCGCACCTGGCGGCGACCCGTTCACGAACCGGCCGAGCACCCGCTCCTCACCGGTGAGCCCGCCTCGACCTTGGAGCACCGAGCGGCGGAACTCCTCGACAAGGCCCTGGAACGGATGGCGGAAGAGTTTCCCCGGGTCCGGCTGCGCAGAAGCACGGTCGAGGGCCCCGCGCACCGGGTGCTGACCGAGCGCTCCGCCGCGGCCGACCTGTTGGTCGTCGGGGCGCGACGCCGGGACAGCCTGGTCGGCCTGGAGCTGGGCAGGGTCGCCCACCGGGCCCTGCACCACGCCTCCTGCCCCGTCGCCGTCGTCCCTCAGCGCCGCCCCGCCCCCTCGGAGGGAGACCAGTGATGAACTCCGCCGCCCGACACCGTGTGAGCGACCTCGGCCGGAAGAGCAACTGCCGACTCCTGGCATCGAGTTCCTGGTCCGGCTCGCGGACGGCGCGGTCGGCCACTCGTCCGCGTGCAACAGGCGGACCGGCACCTCACGCAGGACCGCTTCCCTCACCGCCCAGCGGCGGCGACGCTTTCCTCCCGCCTCCGAAAGCCGGATCGCGTACGGACTCCAGAACATCGGGCTGTGCCCGTCGGCCTGCGTGACGGAGGGGCCGGGCGGGTCTCGATCGGGGCCGAACGGCCCATCCCCAGGAGGGCCACCACGGTGCCAGCGTGGGAGGTGCCCCTCCGGGTCCCGTGCCTGGGAGGCGTACTCCGCGGGAGGAACCATGGCCAGCGAGATCCTCACCCGACCGGACCTCGGCGTCGTCACCGTGGGAGTCGACGGTTCCCCCTCCGCGCGTACGGCCGCGCTCTGGGCCGACGCCGAGACGATCCAGGCGGTACGTGAAGCCGCGCGCGACCTGCCGGCCGACACCGCGGCCGCGGGCCATGAGGGCTTCCCGGACCTCGTCGGGCACCACGTGGAGACCGGCACGAGCATCCCGGGCCTCCTGATCGAGGCGAGCGGTCGTACCGACCTGCTCGTGAGGGGCCGTGGCCGCCGCACGCTCGGCGTCGGGCCGTCCCCGGGCCGCGTCGCCCACGCGCGCGTCCACCACTCCCGCTGCCCGGTGGAGGTCATCCCCTCCGTCTTCGTCGCGGAGGTCGGGCGGTCGTGAGCGAGGTCCTGGTCGGCATCGACCCCCGCGAACTGTCCGTCCCGGCCCTCGTCTGGGCTGCCGGCGAAGCCGCCCGCAGAGGTGCGAGGCTGCGCCTGGTCGTCGCCGTTCCCCCTGTCCACGACCGGTTCTGGTACGCCGCGGTCGGCCATCAGGGCTCCCTGCGCGTCCGAGCGGAGTCGGCGCTCGCCAACGCCGAGGACCTCGTACGGGAGCTGCACGGCGGCCTGTGGACCGCGACGGAGCTCGTCGACGGCGCCCCCGCGACCGTGCTGTGCGACAGGACACCCGACGCGGCACTCGCCGTGGTCGGCTCCTGCCGCCTGGGCAGGGCCGCCGAGGTTCTCGGCGAGGGCTCGGTGGCCGTCCCGCTGGCGGCACGCGCCGACTGCCCCGTCGTCGTGATCCGCGCACCGGAACACACGTCCGTCCACCCGCCACTGATCGTCGTCGGCGTGGACGGCAGCAGGGACTGCAGGGCAGCCGTCGCATTCGCCGCGGCGGAGGCGAGCCTGCGCGAGGCACGACTCGTGGCGGCCTGGGTGTGGCCCCGCCCCCCGCTGTCCCACGCAGACGGGGTCGAGGGCCTGGCGGACCGTCGCCGACTGCTCGCCGAGTCGGTGGCCGGCTGCGCGGACCGCTACCCGGACGTCGAGGTGAAGCAGGTGATCCTGCGCGGGCACCCTGTCGAGGAACTCACCCATGCCTCCCGCGAGGCCCTCGCGGTCGTCGTCGGACGCAGGGGCCGCGGGGGCTACTCGGGTATGCGGCTCGGTTCCACGGTCCACGGACTGCTGCACCATGCCGCCTGCCCCGTGATCGCTGTTCCGCTCCCCGGGACGGGAACGCCGGACGTCACCGCTTCCGGGGCCGACCGGCCCCGGTCCCGTACGGACCGACCGGCCCCGACGGGCTGACCCCCTCGGCACTGCGGTTCCCCCGCCCCCCGAGGCACAGTGGGAGGACCGGAACAGCCCCGGACAGCGGTCCGGACCTCCCGGAGAGGTGAGAACGATGCGGCGGATGCGGATCAGCGGCAGCCCTCAGCAGACCCGCCGGCCCCACCCTGTCGACCTGCGGACGCCTTCCGGCCGTCCGCTCCCGTACTGAGCGCGGTCAGAACGGAGTGGCCATGCCCCGCAAGACACGACGCCGTCCCGCCCGGGACGCGGAGCCGAGTCCCCGGACCGGGCGGTGGGCGGCGACGGACGAGATGCCGCCGCAGCGGCCCGGGACCGTCCCACGTCCCGTGGCGACGAACGGGCGCCCTCGGCGTCCGGTGCACACGATCCAGGTGCCCGCGGCTTTCCTCTGAGGAGCAGAACGATGACCCGAGACAAGGTGGAACGCAGGCACAGCCGCTTCCCCGACCTCAACGACTGGTTCAGCCGGGAATTCCCGGGGCTGCCCGGATGGCGCCCCGGTACCGCCGCCCACTCCATCCCCGTGGAGGTGTCCAGTGGTGACGGCGCGTATGTGCTGCGGGCCGAACTGCCGGGGATGGACCCCGACGACTTCACCATCACTGTCGAAGCCGACCTCATCACGGTGAGCGCGGAACACAGCGAGAGCGAGGAGGACAAGGAGCACTCCGAGTTCCGCTACGGGTCCTTCCGCCGCACCGTACGGCTCCCGGTGGCGATCCCCGCCGACGACGTCGACGCCTCGTACAAGGACGGCATCCTCACCGTCCGTGTCCCGATGCCGGAGGAGAAGGCCGAGACCCGACGGACCATCCCCGTACGGCGAGCCGACGACACCGGAGGGGGAGGGACGTCATGAACGCCAAGCGCGTCCCGGTCGCCCACGGCAGCAGGCACGGGGCGACGGCGGGCATCGCCGACGAGATCGGCAAGGCGCTCCGGGCCGACGGCATCGACGCGGTCGTCCTGCCGGCCGACACCGTCACCGACGTCAGCGGCTACGACGGGGTCGTCCTGGGCGGAGCCCTCTACGCCGGACGCAAAGGCGGAGACTTCCGCAACCCGACACGGGTCCGGGCATGGGCCCATCACATCGGAAGCGAGCTCGGCTCCCTGCGCTGAGCGGCACCGCTGAAGCGTCCGGCGGGCGTCCTGCCCCGGAGGTGTGCCATGTTCCACCAGAAGCCGTCGGGCCCCGAGCCCACCGCGTCCGGGAGCGGGCCCGCCAGGCGTGCCGCTCTGGTCGTGGTCCTGGCGATAGCCCTGATCTGCGGTGCCGCGGCCGCCGGGATCCTGTGGCGCACCGGGGCCAGGGCCGACCGCGAAGTCGCCGCACACCGCCACCGGGTGCAGGCGACCACCACCGCGCGGTCCGAGGACCCGCCGGCCGCCGTCCGGCCGGGCGCCGAGCCGCAGTCCGTCGCACCGGCCGTCTGGGAGTACCCGGACCACGTCCGCAGGTCCGGACCCGTCCATGTCCCGCCCAGGACGCCTCAGGGCCGCGCCGTCACCCTCTGGGTGGACGACAGGGGCGCTCCGGTGCGTCCGCCGGACACCACCGCGGACCTCGCGCTGAGCGCCGTCGCAGGCGGCACGGCTGTGGCGGGCGCCGCAGGGGCGACGGCGGCCGGCGCACTCGCCCTCGTCCGGCGGAGCGCCGAAGGCCGACGGCTCGCGGCCTGGGAGCGGGAATGGGAACAGGTGGAGCCCGTCTGGTCCGGCCGGCTCCGGCGGGGCAGCGGCCCGGGGAACGGCGATGTCTGATCGCAGCCCGGTCGAGCGGAGTCCGGCGCACGCCGTGCCCGTCCCTCGCGCCTCCGCTCTCGGCGACGCCGTCAGCGGACCTCCGCCCCCGACTCCTCGCCGCCCTGGTCGAGACGGAACGGCGGATAGGCGTCGGTCATCAGGCTCGCGTAGGCCGCGACGCGCAGGACCCAGCGGTTCAGGCCGACGATCAGGGCGAACAGATCGCGCGGATACCGTTCGGTGAAGGTCACGGTGAAGCCCGCGATGAGGGCGAGCAGGGTGATCAGGCCGCCGCTCCACCAGCCGGCACGCATGCCGCCGGTGAAGAAGGCGAGCACCAGGTAGTGGGGGATGGCGAGCAGCCACCACTTGACCAGGACCTGCGCGCGCGAGAGGCGCTCCGGGTAGGCGATGTCGAGCCGGGCCGGGTAGCCGGGTTCCGGGCCGAGGCTGAAGGGCGGGTAGCGGTCCGTGCCGAGGGCGCCGTACGCGTAGTACGAGACGCGCCAGGACCAGCGGAGCACGCCGAGGTTGAAGTCGAAGAGGGCCCGTGGGTAGCGCTCGGTGAAGAGGATGGCGAAGAACGCGATCACCGTCACGAGGACGAACGCGATCCAGAGGAAGACCAGCACGATCCAGTGGGGGAGCACCAGGATCCATTTGACCAGCCACAGCCATCGTGACAGCTTGCCGTCCAGTTCGGCCGTCACCACGACCGGCGGGTAGGGGGCGCGCAGTGTGTCCATGATCGTCACTTCCCTGGCAGGTCGTCTTCTTCGTGCGGCAGCTCGTCTTCTTCGTACGGCAGCCGGTCGACGACCCCTACGACGCCGTCGACGCTGTCGCAGAGCATGACCAACACATTCCCGAACCCGCGGCGCCGTACCGTTCCGCTGCGAATGACCCCTCCCGTAGCACTCAGAGTGCGGGTGATCACGTTCTCGACGATCTTTTCCTGGATCGCCCGGTCCCTGCGCCGGTAGAGCTGGACGAGGTCGCTGCGGCTGAGGACGCCGACGAGCCGCCCGTCGTCTTCGACGACGACACGGCTACTCCGCGCCGACGGTGAGCCCGCACCGTACGTCCACCACACCCTCGATACCGCCGGCCAGACGGGCCGCGACGGGGATGAGCTCGCTGTCGCGGACCGTACCGGACAACGTCACGACGCCGGCATCGACCCGGACGTCGACCCCGCGCTGCGAGAGCGGGAAGAGACGCTCCACGACATCGCGGCGGACCTCGGCGGCGAGGTCGTCGTCCGGGCGCAGGAAGACCTTGAGCAGGTCGGACCGGCTCACGATGCCCTGGATCGCGCCGCGCCCGTCGACGACCGGCAGCCGCTTGACGCGGTGCACGGCCATGAGGCGGGCGGCCTGCGGCAGGGACGCGTCGGAGGCGACGGTGACGGCGGGTGACGTCATCAGGTCCTCGGCCCGACTGGAGCCGGCCTTGGCCGTCGCCTCGGGGCGTCGCATCTGTTCGACGAGGCCGAGCCGGTGTTCATGGAACTCCTCCTTGAGGAGCAGGTCCGCCTCGGAGACCACGCCGATGACACGGCCCTCGCCCTCGACGACGGGGACGGCGGTCACCTTCCAGCGCTGCATCGTGGTGACGATCTCCTTGAAGTCGGCGCCGGGCAGGACTGCGACGACCTTCTTGGTCATCACGTCGGCGACGGTGAACGGCCGGCTGGTCATGGCTCTCTCCTCACCGGGCATGTGCGAGGGCTTCCGCGCTTGCGCGCGGCAAGAAGTCGTCGACGAGACGGCCGGGGGCGTGCGCGTCCCGGCGGCGACGCGCAGCGCCTCCGCCGCGGCCGGTTCGCCGCAGCGGGTGCCCCCGGCCGTCCCAGGTCCCCGGAGACAACCGGCGCATGGCCGTCCTCCAGACGGGCCAGGCGCTCCCGGTTGCGGCGCCGCGGGTTCGCGAAACCCTGGAAGAGACCACAGTCGACGAGGATCCGTGCGTGGTCGCCCTCGACCAGGAACTTGCCGCCGGTGACCGTTCCCACCCCGCCCAGGAACGTGAGCAGGGCGGGCCGTGGCGTGGCGAGGGGCGCAGCGCCGGGAGCAGGGGCGGTGTGCGGGGCTGCCTCGGACATGGTCGGCCCTCCTTCGGAAGGTGGTCCGCTCTCCACCGTCGCACCGGACCCCGCGGCCTGCAGGGCCCGACCGGTCCCTTCCTGGGGGCCGACCGGCACATGCGCCGCCACGGCACGGCGGCTGAGCCTGATCGAGGAGGACACCCGAACGCACCGTGAGGAAGTGGGTGGGAGCCATGAAGGCAGCCGTCTTCGAGGGACCGGGCTCGATCGCCTGGCGGGACGTGCCCGACCCGGGAATGAAAGACCCCGGCGACGCGATCGTAAGAGTCGACGTCGTCACCATCTGCGGCACCGATCTGCACATCCTCAAGGGCGACGTCCCGGAGGTGACGCCCGGCCGGGTGCTCGGCCACGAGGCCGTGGGCACGGTGGTCGAGACCGGCCGGGACGTCCGTACCGTACGGCCGGGGGACCGCGTCCTGATCTCCTGCATCTCGGCCTGCGGCCGCTGCCGCTTCTGCCGCGAGGGCCGCTACGGCCAGTGCGCCGGCGGAGGAGGTTGGGTCCTCGGACACACCCTCGACGGCACGCAGGCGGAGTACGTACGGGTGCCGTTCGCCGACCTGTCCGTGCACCCGCTGCCGAACGCGGTCGACAGCTTCGACGCCGTCCTGCTCGCGGACATCTTCCCCACCGCCTACGAGGTGGGCGTCCTCAACGGCGGGGTACGGCCGGCCGACACGGTCGTCGTGGTCGGCGCGGGTCCCATCGGCCTCGCCGCCGTCGCCACGGCACGGCTCTACAGCCCCGGCCGCATCATCGCCGTCGACCTCGACGAGTCCCGGCTCGCAGCCGCGCGCAGGCTCGGCGCCGAAGCCACCGTGACCGTCGGCGAAGAACCGGAGCAGCTCGTCGAGGATCTGACGGAGGGTCTGGGCGCCGACGTCGCGATCGAGGCGGTCGGGGTTCCCGAGACCTTCGAGATGTGCACCCGTATGGTCCGGCCCGCCGGCCGGGTCGCGAACATCGGGGTCCACGGCAAGCCAGCGGTGCTCCACCTCGAGGACCTGTGGATCAGGGACATCACCATCACCACGGGCCTCGTGGACACGTCGTCCACTCCGATGCTGCTGCGCATGATGGCCGCCGGCCGGCTGCCGGCGGCGGAGCTGGTCACCCACCGCTTCGAACTGGGGCAGATGGAGGAGGCGTACGACGTGTTCGGCCGCGCGGCCGACACCGGCGCACTGAAAGTCACGCTCGGTGGCCCGCAGCACACGGCCCTCCAGGCCCCTGCACCTCCGGTGGCCGGATGAACGGGGGTTCGTCGACGGCCAGTTCGACGGCCAGCCGCCTCGGCGCCCGGCACGGACGCCGTGTCGCCGGGGCGACCGGTGGGGAAGGCCACTCAGTCGAAGGCGAGCACCTCGGAGACCGGCCTCCGCGGGGTGGACCGGCCCCGGGGCCCGTAGCCCAGGCGGATCACCATGTGGACGTAGCCGATCGAGGAACTCGGGTCACGCGCTTCGGCGCGGAGTTCGGGCCATTCGAGAGGCTGGGACATGAGGGAGTTGGAGAGACCGTCGAGGGTGGCCCGGAGCAGCACGTGCTGCATCGCCTGGCCCGCCTTCAGCCAGTCTCTCGGGGTGTCCTTGGCCGTGCCCAGGAGGGCGATCAGGGGGCGCTTCTCGAACCGGACGGAGGGGCGGCCGGTCACACGGCGGGCGACGTCGAAGTTCCGGACCGGAGCGGTCACGTCGTACTGGCGTGGGCCGAGGGCGTACGAGGGGATGCCCTCGGCCGCGTCTCCCTCGTCGGCCGCGCCCGTCCGGATCCAGGCAGCGATCTCCGCCCGGACCGAGGTGTCCGCGGACTCGAACAGCTCGGCGACGTGCTGGAGGCCCAGGACGGTGTCGGCGTGCCACGCTCCCGGCAGGACCAGGCGACACCCTTCCAGGAGGGCGGCGGCCTGGAGGCCGTCCAGGATCTCCGGGGGTATCTGCTCGTCGGTGAAGGGGAACCGGCTGGTGTGCCTGCTCCGCAGGGCAGGGTGGAGTGCGGCCAGGTCGTCGTCGACGGGGGCCTGCGGCAGCTGCACGTCGGCGAGGTGCCAGGGGTCGTCGCGGCGGGGCAGCAACCGGGTCACAGCCCTCCGGCCGTGGTGAGCGGCGGCGACGCGCAGGTTGAACAGGGCCGCGCCGCAGCCGAGGTGGAGGGCGCGGTGGTCGGGGTCCTCGCGCGGCATCTCGCGCGAGGGGTCACCGTGCAGCGCGACGGTGTCGGTGCCGGCACGGTGGACGAACTTCCACGGCTGGGCGTTGTGCATCGACGGTGCGGTGATGGCGTCCTCGACCATCGAGGTCACGAGCGCCCGGGGCAGATCGGTGGTGGTCACGGCTCTTCCTGCCTGTGTGCGGGGGTTCATGGGATGCGTTCGAAGGCGTCGTGTGCGGTCCGCGCGGCGGGCGCGGACCGGGTGTCGTCCTCCTGGGCGGAGATGCGGTCCACGATCGCGACGACGCCGTCGACACGTTCGGTGAGGTTCACGAGCAGCCGTGCCTGGCTGTGCCACCGGAGGCGGCCTGCCAGGGTCACCACACCGTCCAGGACGTGCACGTCCACCGCGTCGGCGGGCAGGCCCATGACGTCGGAGAGGACGTCCTCGCGCACGCGGTGCCGTATCTCCGCGTCCGGACGGAGATACACGCACAGCAGATCGCGCCGGGTCACGATGCCCACCAGCCGCTCCTCCTCGTCGACCACCGGAAGGCGCTCGACTCCGCGCCGCACCATCAGACGGGCCGCGTCCGCCACCGACTGCTCGGCGTGCACGGTGACGGCCGGCTCGGTCATCAGAGCCCGCGCGATCGGCTCCCGGGCGGCCAGGAGGTCGCTCTCGGACACGACGCCGAGCACGTGGTCGTCCTCGTCCACGACGGGGATTCCGGTGATGTCGTGTTCGGCGAGCAGCTTCGCCACTTCCTTGAACGAGGCCCCAGGGGTGGCCGAGACCACGTCGGCGGTCATCAGGCCGCCGACCTTCATGTGCTTCATCGCCGCGCCTCCTGTTCGCGCGTGCCGCTGCCGTGCGCTGTTCCGTGTCACCACCCTGATCGGACGGCCGGCGCTCGGCGAGGGCCGAACGGTCCACAGCGGGGCCCGATCGGACTCGGACCCGGCGCGCGCCCCGAGGGGACCTCTGGTCCCCGTACTTGCCCCCAGCGGCCCTCCGACGGCGCCGCCCTCCCTCCGCACTGCCGGCCGCCGCCGCGCTGTACGTGCCCTTCCTACGCCCGGACCGCGTTCAGGCGGCCCTGCCCAGCAGGAACGGCCCGGGCATCCGGACTACCGTGAAACCGGGCGCGACGGGTGTCGTGCGCGCGCTTGACGCGACCGGAGGCTGCGATGGGCCGGGAGAACACCGGATCCGCGGACACGCGGCTGCCACGATTGAGACTGGACGAACTCCTCGACGAGCTCCAGGCACGCGTCGACGAGGTCCGGGGCACCAGGGACCGGCTCAACGGGCTCCTGGAAGCGGTCATGTCGGTCGGTCGCGGCCTCGACCTGCCCCAGGTGCTGAGCGGCATCGTGGAGGCGGCTGTCTCCCTGGTGGACGCCGAGTACGGGGCTCTGGGAGTCATCGGCGACGACCGGAAGCTCTCCGAATTCGTCCCCATCGGCATCGAGGAGGAGCTGCGCGAGCGGATCGGCGCCTTGCCGTCCGGCCACGGCATCCTCGGCGAGCTGATCCGCCACCCGCAGCCGCTGCGCCTCTCGGAGCTGTCCGAGCACTCTGCCTCGTACGGCTTCCCGGCTCACCATCCGCCGATGCACACGTTCCTCGGCGTCCCGATCCGCGTGCGCGACGAGGTGTTCGGGAACCTCTACCTCACCGAGAAGCGCGGCGGGGCCGACTTCGACGCGGAGGACGAGGCCGTCGTCACGACCCTGGCCGTCGCGGCCGGCATCGCCATCGAGAACGCCCGCCTCTACGAGGAAGGACGGCTGCGTCAGCGCTGGCTGGCCGCCAGCTCCGACTTCACCAGCGCTCTTCTGTCCGGCGCGGAGGAGACCGAGGTCCTCGGCGGCATGCTGGAGCGGGCCGTGGACATCGCCGGCGCCGACATCGGGGTCTTCTACCTGCTCGGACCGGGGGGAGAGCTGCGCGGCTCGCTGGCCTGCGGCGAGGGCGCCGAGGCACACCGGGGCGTCGTGCTGCCCAGTGTCGAGGGAACCCTCGCCGCCGCGGCTTTGACCCGGGACGGTCTGACCACCGTGGCCGACGTGGGGAACGATCCTCGTATCACGGTGCAGCCCGAACGATGGAAGGGACTCGGGCCGGCGGTGGCCGTCACCTTGGGCACGAAGGAACGCCTGAGCGGTGTGCTCATCCTCGCGCGATCCGCAGGTCGCTCCCCCTTCACGGGTGTGGAGATCAGCGTCCTGCCCGGCTTCGCCGGGCAGGCGGCCCTCGCCCTCGAACTGGCCGACCGTCGACGCGACGCCGAGCAGGTCAGCCTCCTGGAGGACCGCGACCGGATCGCCCGCGACCTGCACGACCTCGCGATCCAGCGACTGTTCGCCACCGGCATGACCCTGCAGAGCGCACGCCGATTCGTCGAGCACCCGGAGGCCGCGGACCGGCTGACCCGGGCGATCGACGATCTCGACTCCACGATCAAGATCATCCGCGCGACCATCTTCGGCCTGCGGGAGCACGACACTCCGGGAACGGCGCCGAGGCTCAGGAACCGCGTCGTGAAGGCGGTCGACGCGGCGGTGTCGACGCTCGGCTTCACCCCGGCGCTGCGCATGGAAGGCCTTCTCGACACGGACGTGCCGCCCGAGGTGGCCGACGAGGTGGTCGCGGTCATCGGCGAAGCCCTCACCAACGTGGCGCGCCACGCGAACGCCCGCCGCGCGGAGGTGTCCGTCGTCGTCGAGGAAGGCGTCCTCGCGGTGACGGTGAGCGACGACGGAGTGGGCCTGCGGCCGGGTGGCGCGCGCAGCGGACTGCGGAACCTCGCCGAACGGGCCGAACGCCTGCACGGTGAGCTGTCGCTCCGCGCGCGGCCGGCACCGACCGGCGGCACGCTGCTCGAATGGCGTATCCCACTGCCGGCCGGACGCGACTGAGACGCCGATCTACCTCGCGTCCGCTTCGTGCTCGTGGGCCTGTGCGGCGATCACGGCCGCCTGCACCCGCCGCTCCACACCCAGCTTGCCGAGCAGCCGCGAGATGTGGTTCTTGACCGTCTTCTCCGACAGGTACAGCTGCTTCGCGATCTGCCGGTTGGTGAGCCCCTCACCGATCAGGTCGAGCACCGAACGCTCCCGCTCGGACAGCACCGCGAGCCGCTCGTCCTCCGGCGGCCTGGCCGCCAGGGGATCCCGCAGCGAATGCATGAGCCGAGCGGTGGTGGCGGGGTCGAGCATCGACTGGCCCGTGGCCACGGTCCGTACCGCCGACACCAGATCGGAGCCCTTGATCTGCTTGAGCACGTACCCGGCGGCCCCGGCCATGATCGCGTCGATGAGGGCGTCCTCGTCGTCGAACGAGGTCAGCATCAGGCATGCGAGTTCGGGCATCCGTGAGCGCAGCTCGCGGCAGAGCGAGATCCCGTCGCCGTCCGGCAGCCGTACGTCGAGCACGGCCACGTCCGGCCGCAGGGCGGGCCCCCTGGCCAGCGCCTGGTCCACGCCCGACGCCTCCCCGACGACCTCCATGTCTGTTTCGTCGTCGATCAGATCACGCAGGCCCCGTCGGACCACTTCGTGATCGTCCACGAGGAAGACCCGCGTGGGCGATGCGGCTGTCGGCAGCTCGGTCATGGCGACCCCTGCGGTCGATGGGTTCCTGCCCGCCCCTACGAGGATTGTCCGTCGAGATGCATGCGTACGTCGACCACGCCCTCCACGGCCCGCACGGCGCGCGCGAGCAGTGGCACCAGGGCCCGGTCGAGGAGCGCACCACGCAGAGTGGCCACACCTTCCACCACGTCGACGTCCAGGTCCGCGAGGGCGGCCGACCCGCCGAGTACCGTACGACGGATCTCCGCCTCGATCTCCTCGTCCGTGCGCAGGAACACCTTGAGCAGGTCGCTGCGGCTGACGACCCCCTCCAGCATCCCGATCTCGTTCACCACCGGCAGCCGCTTCACCTTCCGCCGCGCCATGATCCGCGCGGCCTCGGCGAGCGAGGCGTCGGGATGTACGGTCACGGCCGGACTCGACATGAGCTCCACGGCGTGCACGGCCCCGGCCTTCGCGGCTTCGGGGAACTCGTCCGGACGCGGATCGACGCCCCGGAACTCCTCCTTCGGCAGCAGGTCTGCCTCCGACACGACCCCGATGACGCGCCCCTCGCCCTCAAGGACGGGCAGCGCGCTCACCTTCCACTCGTCCATGAGCGCGACGATCTCCTTGTAGGACGCGTCACGGCCGATCGCGATGGCGGTGTGTGTCATGACGTCACTGACGGTGTAGCGCGAGGAGGGCATCGTGTGCTCCTCAGGACGGAGGCTTCGACGGGTCTTCCCTACCGAGTCTCCCCCGGAGGGCCGGGTGCGAGGAGGGCCGGATGGCCCAGTCGGCAGAGGAGTGTCGTGCCGTCGATGAGTTGCCGAGCGGGCCGAGGCAGGGTGAACCTTCCGAGCGGCCGGAGGCAGCTGCGGCGGCCAGGTCGTCGTAGAAGCGGGGACCTCTGCCCAGCGAGTGCTGGAGCCCCGGGGTGCGGTGCGGTGCGGTTGTCGGTGGACGAGGTGGTCTTCGAGCGGTACTGGTCACCGAGGGCCGGGACGTGGTGGGGGACCACGGGCTGTGGCCGCGCAAGGACCGTGACGCGATGAAGATGCTGGTGGAGTCGGCCGGCGGGCGGTGGCGGCTCATGTACTTCCCGGTCGGGCGCCACGAACTGCTGGTCCCACTCGCCGGAGACGATCTTGCGTGGGTCGCCCTGGAGGAGCAGGTGGGTGAGGTGCGCGCCGAGCCGGAAGGCCGGCACCAGCCCAGGACCCGGGCGCCACGGGGCCAGGCTGTCGTCGGCCGCGACGCGGTCGAGCATCAGCCCGCCCACCACCTTCCGCCCGGCGTCCTCGACCTGGTCGACCACGTCGGTGAGCGGGACGGGATAGGTCTGGAACTCCTCGGCGTCAGCGATCAGATGCCAGCCGGCCAGGGCCTTCTCGCGCAGGCGCGAAGGCTTGAGGCTCGGGTCAGTCCTGGGTCCCGGGGATGTACGTGAACAGGTGGTCCGCCTCCGTGAGCTCCAGGATTCTGATCATCTGGTGGCTGGGTGCCGCCAGGACGAGGTGCTGTCCCCGTTCCAGTGCCCACAGTCTGGCTGTCAGCAGGACATTGAGTCCTGAGGAGTCGCAGAAGGAGGAGTTCTGCAGGTCGACGACGATGTCCGAGCCCGCCGGGGCACTGGTCAGGGCTGCCCTGAGTGAGGCGCGTAGCTCTTCCGCGTGTTCCAGGTCCATTTCACCGCTCACGCGTACCACGTTCCGACCGGGGTCCGCGGGTGGAGTCGGGTGACCTGTGTGCACAGTGCCGGCGGCCATGGTGCACCTCCTGTGTGACGCCCGGCTTCTGCCCCGCGCGCGTGCGCCTATGCCTGTGCAGGTCATGCCGGTGCCGTATCACCAAGCCAACGAGACGCGGGGCGGCGCGCTCTTCTCGATGAGCTCACGAGCCGCTCCGACGGGGCAGTACGTCCAGCAGTTCGAGCAGGTACAGGAAGGCCTGGGCCATCGGCGCGCCCGTGGTGTCCTCGCTCACCCGCTCCCAGTCGATCCGTTCGCGTAGCCCTCGTGCCAGCGGCAGCAGAGGGCCGAAGTCGCAGTGGTGCTCGGAGAGCGCGAGGAGACGGGAGGCCATGAGGTCGGTCGGCGCGAGCACGGGCATGTGCACGGAGTCCACCGGCAGCGTCTGGGCGCGGGCCAGGAGTTCGGCCGTGACGGGTCGCCCGGCGAGCGAGAAGATCAGGTCGATCTCCTCCCCGCCCGCACGGGCCTTCACCAGCCAGTCCTCGGGCGGGTCGACGATCCGGACGCCGCGCTCCCGCAAGGACTCCGTGACGACCTCGGCGTCCTCGCGCAGGAGCGCGAAGTCCGTGTCGTGCTGGAGCCGGACCGGGATGCCGTGCGCGTACGCGGCGACACTGCCGACCAGGGCGAACGGGCGCCCGGATGCCTTCAGCGCGGCCCCGACCTCCTTCGTCGTCTCCAGGATCGCCTGCGTGTGATCGAGGGGCAGGGAGGGGGGCGGGGTGTGCGGCGCTCCCTGAGGGAGGAGGTCCGATGCGTCCACCGCCGGCTGTGCGGCCGGGCCTTCCGTGAGATCCATGGCCTGCTCCTCTCCTCGCAGCCGGTGGCGATGGCCTCGTGGGGGACGGACCTGCGTCTACCCACCCCCGGGAAACCCACCCGTGCCGACCGGTTCGGGTCGCACCGCGGTGGGCAGTCGCCGGTGCGGACCGGCCCGGCGAGCGGCCGGGAGGCCACGACCGAGAGGGAAGCCGTGATGGACGGAATCGTGCTGCTCCGCGAGGACCACAAGACGGTGGAGAAGCTGTTCAAGGGTTTCGAGCGGGCGGGAGACGACGATCTCCAGCGGAAACGCGAGCTCGCGGACGAGGTCATCAGGGAGCTCACCACGCACGCCTGGATCGAGGAGAAGGTCTTCTACCCGGCGGCCCGTGAAGCCGCCCCCGACACGAAGGATCACGTCCTGGAGAGTGTCGAGGAACACCATGCCGTGCTGTGGATGCTCTCGGAGCTGGACGGTCTCGATGCCGCGGACGAGCGGTTCGACGCGAAGATGACCGTCCTCATGGAGAACGTGCGCCACCACGTCGAGGAAGAGGAACAGGACTGGTTCCCCGAGGTGCGCAAGGCGATGGGGCGCAAGCAACTGCTCGCACTCGGCGACCGCATGGAAGCGGCACGGAAGGACGCGCCGGAGAGCCCCCTCGACGTGCCGAGCGCCGACGAGTAGGCCGTTTCGGACACCCCGGTGGTGGCAAGTCGCGGGACATGATGCACATCGGGTACACGATGATGACCGAGCAGGCAGGCCCCCGTGAGCTGGTCGGACACGTGGTCGAGGCGGAACGGGTCGGATTCGACTTCTCCGTGATCTCGGACCACTCCTTCCCCTGGCTGACCTCCCAGGGACACGCTCCGTACGCGTGGAGCGTCCTGGGAGCTGCGGCACAGGCGACCTCCGGCATTCCGCTCATGACCTTCGTGACCTGCCCGACCTTCCGCTACCACCCGGTGGTGATCGCCCAGAAGGCCGCGACCCTCCAGCTCCTCTCCGAAGGCAGGTTCCGGCTCGGCCTCGGCTCGGGTGAGAACCTCAACGAACACGTCGTCGGCCGGGGCTGGCCCTCGGCACGCGTCCGCCTGGCCATGCTGGACGAGGCCGCCGAGATCATCCGCGCCCTGTTCACGGGGGAGTACGTGACCCGGCACGGCCGCCACTTCCAGGTCGACGACGCCAGACTCTGGGACGTCCCCGACACGCCACCGCCCCTCGGCATCGCCGTGTCCGGCCCCCGCTCCTGCGCGCTCGCCGGACGCCACGCCGACCTGGTGATCACCACGGAGCCGAAACGTGAGCTCATCGACGCCTTCGACGCCCAGGGCGGTGCGGGGAAACCCCGGATGGGACAACTGCCCGTCTGTTACGACACCGACCGGGACGCGGCCACGGCCCGCGCCCACGAACAGTTCCGGTGGGCGCTGGGCGGCTGGCGCCTCAACGCCGAGCTCCCGCTCCCGGCGGGGTTCGACCAGGCCTCCGCGCACACCCGGCCCGAGGACGTGGCGAAGAGCATCCCCTGCGGGGACGACGTGGACGCCGTCCTCGACGCCGCCCGCCCCTTCGCCGAGGCCGGCTTCACCGACCTCGCCCTCGTCCAGATCGGCGGCGCCCACCAACTGCCCTTCCTCCACTGGGCGGATACGACCCTGCTGCCCGCCCTCCGCGACCTGTAGGAGCCCGACGTGGACCGCGCCGCACTCTTCGACATCGACGGAACCCTCGTCGACTCCAACCACCTGCACGTCGTCGCCTGGTGGGAGGCCTTCCGGCAGAACGGCCACCACGTGCCGACCCACGCCGTGCACCGCGCCATCGGCCTGCCCGGCGAGCAGCTCATCGACCACCTGCTCGGCGGGGACCGCGACCGGTTGGACGACGACCGGCTCGGCGCCGCGCACGACACCCTCTACAGCACCTTCTTCGAACGCCTCCAGGCCTTCGACCGGGCCGGCGACCTGCTGCGGACGCTCGCGGACGACGGCTGGCAGGTCGTCCTGGTCACCTCGGCCAAGGACCGGGAGCTCGCCGCGCTGCGCCGCGCCGTCGACGCCGACGAGGCCCTCACGGACACCGCCACGGCCGACGACGTCGAGGAGGGCAAGCCCGCCCCCGACCCAATCGAACACGCCCTCTCGCTCGTCGGCGTGCCCGCCGGCCGGGCCGTGTTCGTCGGCGACAGCGTCTGGGACATGAAGGCCGCGCGGCACGCCCGGGTGGCCCGCGCCGGTCTGCTGTGCGGCGGCATCCCGCGCGCCGACCTCGTCGATGCGGGCGCCGCCGCCGTGTACGACGACCCGGCGGACCTTCTCACCCATCTGCACTCCAGCCCCTTCACGACCGTCGGGAGATGAACGACATGACCGGAGCGAGCAACCCGGATCCCGATCCCCGCCGGATTCCCGGAGTCGATTCCGGCGGAGGCTTCCCCGGCGGTGGGACACCGCCCGCCGAGTCCGGGACGGGCACGGCCACCGGACCCCACCGGCCGCCCCGCCGCGGTTGGGCGGCCGGCCCGCTCCTCGTCCTGTGGCTGCTGGTCGTCGCGTGCGCCCTGTTCTTCCTCGTGTACGCGATCGTCCTGGCCACCGGCTGAATCGGAGCGGGACGAGGACGCGCTGCCGCACGCGGGCGCCGCCACGGCGTCGAGGCGCCGAGGTGTAGAGGGGTGGCCTTCATGGCCTTCACCCGGGCAGGCGCAGCACCGCGCGTTCGACCGCGCCCCGCGTCGCCGGGTGACCGAAGCGGCCCTCCTCGCCCAGGCGTTCCAGCGCCGAGGCGATCGTGACGCCGTCCTCGAAGCGGTCGACGACGAGCGGGTCGATGTACGAGGCCCGGCAGACCGCGGGCGTGTTGCCGAGGTAGTCGCTGACCTCCCGGACCGCCCGCCGTTCCGCCTTCGACCGCGCGGTGCGCGAGTCGTCCGCCACCGGCGAGGAGACCGCGAGAGCGACGGCGGCGAGGACCGTGGCGTGCCACGTCCTGAAGTCCTTCGCCGTGATGTCGCTCCCCGCGTGCTCCCGCAGGTACGCGTTGAGGTCCTCCGCGTGGACGTCGTGCCAGGCCCGGCCCTCCCAGTACGCGAACAGCCGGTCGCCCCCGCCCCGCCGCCGCAGCAGCGCGTGGACCACTCCGTACGCCGGCTCGTCGACGAGGGCCCTGGTCTGCCGGCGGCCCGACTTCGCCGGGTAGCCGAGGCAGACCTCCCCGCGCGCGCAGTGGGCGTGCTCGCGCAGCAGGGTGGTGAGGCCGTACGAGGCGTTGTCGCGCCGGTACTGCTCGCCGCCGACGCGGAAGAAACCGAGGTCGAGGAGGCGCACCGCGCAGGCGATCACCCGCTCCCGGCAGAGCCCGCGCCGGTCCAGATCGTGCGCGACCGCCCGGCGCAGGCGGGGCAGGCTGCGGGCGACCTGCCGCACGTGCTCGTGTTTCGCCTCTTCCTGCCGCCGCCGGAAGTCCTCGTGGTAGAGGTACTGCCTGCGGCCGGCCGCGTCCGTGCCGACGGCCTGGATGTGGCCGTTGGGCCAGGGGCAGACCCAGACGTCCCGCCACGCCGGAGGAATCACCAGGGCGACGACTCGGGCCCGGTCCTCCGTGCCCAGGGGTGCGTCGTCCGCGTCCAGGTAGCGGAAACCCCGGCCGTGGCGGACCCGCCGCCAGCCCGGCCGGTCGGGATCGCTGGTCCTGAGCCGCACCCTTCCACTGTGCTGCCGTACGGTGCCTCCTGCCCTCCCGTGACCGCTGTGTCGTGGCCACGGCGGACCGTACGGACGTTTGCGGAGGCGTCCCCCGGGCAACCGCACGTCGCACGACGGGACGGCGGGGTGATGCTCCGGTCCGCGCTCTGCTGGTACGTCACCCCGTACCGCCTTCGGCGCGAGGCACTTTCACGGCCCGAGGACGGAGGAGCACGATGAGCGGCGACGAGAGCGAGTACCGGATAGCCCGATTCAGGGACCGGCTCGCGCGCGAGGACGTGGCCGAGCTCGGCGTGCGCGTCGAGGCGCGGGGCGCGGCGGTCCTCCTGACGGGCACCCTCCCGACTGCCGGCCGCCGCGACGAGATCCTCCGGATCGCCGACGCGGAGCTGGCCGGCATCCCGGTCCACGCGGACCTGCTGATCGCGTGCGCCGACCCTCCCGACCGGCCCGAGGAACTGTCGTGACCTCCCACGGCGACAGGAACGGGGCCGTCGTCCGCGTGGCGGCCGTCGGCGACATCCATCTGAGCCCGGACTGCCGGGGCCTCCTGCGGCCGTCCTTCGAGACGCTGCCGCTCTGCGCGGACCTGCTCCTCCTCGCCGGCGACCTCACGAGGCACGGCACCGTCCCGGAGGCGGAGGTGGTCGCCGGGGAGGTCCGCGACCTCGGCGTCCCCGTGGTCGCCGTGCTCGGCAACCACGACTACCACTCCGAGCGCGAGGCCGACGTCACCCGCGTGCTCACCGACGCCGGAGTCTCGGTCCTGGAGGGGGACCGGGTGGTCCTGCCGGTGGCCGGCGGCAAGGTCGGCGTCGCCGGGGCGAAGGGCTTCTGCGGCGGATTCGCGGGCCGCAGCGCCGGGGAGTTCGGCGAACGCGAGATGAAGGACTTCGTCCGCAGCGCCCGCCGCGGCGCCGAAGGACTCCACCGGGCCCTGGTCGAGGTGTCCGCGGACGGCTGCGGGGCCAGGATCGCCCTGACCCACTTCGCCCCCGTCCCCGACACGCTCGCGGGCGAACCGGTCGAGATCTATCCCTTTCTGGGAAGCTACCTCCTCGCGGAGGCCATCGACGGCGCGGGCGCCGACCTCGCCGTACACGGCCACGCCCACCTCGGCACCGAGCACGGCATGACGGCGGGCGGGGTACGGGTACGGAACGTGGCCCAGCCGGTCATCGGCAGGGCCTTCGCGCTGTACCACCTCCCGCTCGCCGGGTCGGGGATCGGGGACTAGGCCGGGTGTCCGGGCGAGAGGTCTGCGACGTCGCTGAACCGGAGCAGGGGCGAGCTGTCGCGGCCGGGCGGACTCTGTGTGACGGGTGCCAGCAGGAAGCCGACATGGTCTCCACCGTCGACGAGCTTCTCGATCCGGCCCACGATCCAGGCGCAGGAGTCGTCCAGTACCGGCGCCCCGCCCTCCCCGGGCTGCCACGCCACGGGGCCCAACTTGTCGACGGCGTCGCCGGTCTGCCCTCCGAACCAGTCGGCGACCTGCTTCTGGTCGCGGCGGAGAGTGTGGACGGCGAGGTGGGAAGCGTGGCGTGCGATGCGGTAGGTGTGGTTGGCGGTGGAGAGCCACACGACGAATCGCGGCGGGTCGATCGAGCACTGCGACGCGAAGCCCACCAGGCAGCCGCCCCGCTCACCCTCGGCCGTCGCCGTCACGACGTACATCGGGTGGTCGAGCACGTCGGTGAAGCTGTCAAGGCCCACCACGGTCAGCTCCTCGGGTCTGGCGGTGACGTGAGAGTGCCCGGCTTCCGGCCTGCTAATCGCCGCGTTCTGCCGCCCTGGGGGGAAAGCCCGCTCCGGCGTAGGCTCGGATCATGGACGGAAGGGGATGGTGCGGATGTGTCGCTGGCTCGCGTACTCGGGTTCGCCCCTGCTGCTCGACGCGGTGCTCTACCGCCCGGAGCACTCACTGATCAACCAGAGCCTCCACGCGCGGATGGGCGTCGAGTCGACCAACGGCGACGGTTTCGGAGTCGGCTGGTACAGCCCGGACGGCGACGGAACGCCGGCGGTCTTCCGCGATGTCGGTCCGGCGTGGAACAACCGCAACCTGCGCGAGCTCGCCGCCCACGTCCGCTCCAGCCTGTTCTTCGCCCATGTCCGCGCCTCGACCGGTTCCGCGGTCCAGCAGACGAACTGCCATCCGTTCCGCCACGGCCGCTGGCTCTGGATGCACAACGGGGCCATCGCGGACTTCCCCCGCTTGCAGCGCGACCTCTGCATGGCCGTCGATCCGGTGCTCTTCCCCTTCATGGAAGGGTCGACGGACTCCGAGGTGATGTTCTACCTGGCCGTCACCTTCGGTCTCGACCAGGACGTTCCCGGAGCGGTGGCCGGCATGGTGGGCCTGATCGAGCGGGTCGGCAAGGAACACGGCGTAGCGAATCCGCTGCAGATGACGGTGGCCGTGAGCGACGGCGAGCGCGTATGGGCCTTCCGCTACTCCAGCGAGGGAAAGTCCCGCTCGCTCTTCTACAGCAGCAGGGCCGAGACCGTCCGCCATCTGTACCCGGAGCTGGACTACCTGAGGGAGATCTCCGACGAGACCCGCATCGTGGTCTCCGAGCCCTTGGGTGACCTGCCCGGTGTGTGGAACGAACTGCCCGAGGCCAGCTACACGGCGATACCCGCCGGCCTGGACGCCGATTACCTCGCGTTCTCCCCGAGATTTCCCTGACGGTGACGACCTGAGATTCCGTGACGACGGTTCGTACTCCGACGCCGGCGCGCACGTGGAGACCGTGCGCGCCTCTGCGCGGGCCGGATTCGACGAGGTATACGTCGGGCAGATCGGCCCCGACCAGGAGACGTTCTTCGACGCCCACCGGGAGCGGGTCCTGCCGGTCCTGCAAGGCTGAGCCGCGCCGGCCGACCGTCAGGCTTCCTTCCGGAAGACGAGTACCTCGGTGGAGGCGAAGCCCATCGGGGCCAGGAAGCCGGCCTCCAGGCCGCAGCCCAGACTCGCGAAGAGGTCCACGCACGCCTGGCGGGGCATCGCGGCCGGGTAGGAGTCGTGCCCGGCGCCGCCCTGGGTGGCCCAGGCGCGCATCGTGGCCGGGTCCAGGCAGGTCTCCGTCATGACGTCGAAGACGATCCGCCCACCGGGTCGCGTGACGCGGGCCATCTCGAAGAAATAGCGGGAGGCGTTGAGGAAGGTCACGGTGTTGAAGACCTTGTGGGCCTGAACGAGGTCGACGCTCGCGTCGGGTGTCGGGGCGAGACTGCAGTCGGCCGTCGGCCGCGCGAGCACCTTGAACGTGTCCACCAGGTAGTCGGCCCAGGGCGCAGCCGTCTCGTAGATCTCGTAGCGGCCGGGTGAACACTCCTTCAGTGTCTTCTCCAGGTACCGGCCCGACCCGGGGCCGATCTCCAGCACCGTCTCCGGAGCGGCGGCGAAGACGCCGAGGGCCCGCAGCTCGTCCACGGTGAACTGGGTGGCGCCGGGGGTGCCGTTCATGACCTCGTCGATGTAGTCGCCGACCGAGAGCCCGGCTGCCCGTGCGGCCCGCATGGCTGCCTCGAAGGGGATGAAGTCGTCCACCCCGCCCCGGTTGTTGGTGCTGCGCACGATGTCGAATCCGGCGCGTCCCAGGAGCCGCTTGATCCCCGACCTCAACATTGCTGCTCCCCTTGAGTCGGCATGATGCGACCATCATGACCGAAGCGGCATCGGAACTCGGGGTGAATGCGGCAATCCGGAGGCGGGGAAGGGGATTCGCGCGATCCACCGAGGACCGGGGCGACGACGATCAGGGCGTCGACGATCAGGGCGTCGACGATCAGGGCGTCGACGATCAGGACGAGGCGTCCCACGGCTGGTCAGTACGATGGGCGGCGTGGTCGAGCGGAACAGCGGCGGGGCGGATCCGGCTCCGCGCAGGAGAGGGCAGGGCGAGCTGGAGGCCCAGGTCCTGGGCGCCCTGCGCGCCGCCGCCGAGCCCGTGCCCGTGGCGTGGGTGCAGGAACGCCTCGGTGGCGGCCTCGCGTACACCACCGTCATCACGATCCTGACCCGGCTGCACGCGAAGGGCGCGGTCACCAGGGAACGCGTCGGGCGGTCCTTCGTGTGGACGGCCGTCGCGGACGAGGCCGGTCTCGCCGCGCTGCGGATGCGGAAGGTGCTCGACGCGGAGGCGGACCGGGAGGCGGTGCTCGCGAGCTTCGTGACCGCGCTGTCGCCGAACGACGAGCGTCTGCTGCGTGAACTCCTCGCCGAGGTCTCCGAGGAGGCCCCCGAGGAGGGGGAAGACTGACCGCCATGGGGGTTTTCGTCTTCCTGCCGCTGGTTCTCCCGCTCACCGCCTGGCCGGTCGCCCGCCTCGCGGAGCAGCGTCTGCATCCGCGCACCGCGACCCGGCTGCTCGTCGCGGTGGCCGCCGTCCTCGCCGTGTGCAGCACCCTGTGCCTGGGGCTCCTCGTGATCGTGGGGACGGCCCAACTGCCGGGCAACCCGCTGCCCGACGGGTGGTCGGACCCCGAGGTGCGCGCGGCCGTCCCGTACGACGAGATCGCCGGCCGGGCGGCCATTCCCGCGCTGCTCGCGGTGCTCGTCTCCTGCGCCTGGACGGCCCGGCGCCATGTGCGGGTGCGCCGGCGCGCGGAGGCGGCGCTGGCCGGGCTGCCGACGCGATCCGTCGCGGTGCTGCCCGACGCCGATCCCTACGCGTACGCGCTGCCCGGCCGTCATGCCAGGGTGGTGGCCAGCACGGGCATGCTGGCCGGCCTGAGCTCCGCCGAGCGCAGGGCGCTCTTCGCCCATGAGCGCGCCCATCTGAACGGCCGTCACCACCGTCATCTGCTGGCGGTACACCTCGCGGCCCGGGCGAACCCGTTCCTGCGCCCGCTGCGCACGGCCGTGACGTACACCGCCGAGCGGTGGGCGGACGAGGAGGCGGCCGCCGCCGTCGGCAGTCGTCGTACCGTCGCCCGAGCCATCGGCAAGGCGGCCCTCACCTCCCGGGGGCCGCTCGCGGCCACGCTGCCCGCGCTCGCCGCGACCGGCCCCGTGCCCCGCCGGGTGGCGGCGCTCCTGAAGCCGGCCCCGGCGGGCCGTGCGTGGCCGTCGGTCTTCACCGCCGTCGGTGTGGCCGCCTGGGGTGCCGCGGTGGGTACGGCCGTGTCGGCGCTGTCCTCCGCGAACTCGGCCGTCACGCTCGTCCTCATCCTGCGCGCGGCCACCCCGATGTAGCGGGAGTTCGGAACGCGCGGGCCCCGTAGGGGACTTCTAGAGGTCGAACTCGTGGGGCGGCAGGTCGAGGGTGAAGCACGCCTCCCTCACGACGGCCTGCTCGGTCTTGTCGAAGTCGCCGTCGGCGCCGCCGATCACGATGCCGATCTGGACGACGGCGCGGGCCTCGGCCGGCTTCTTCTTCGCCTTGGCGATCTCCTGGAGCACGCTCACCTTGCCGAAGTCGAAGTCGGCGGTGAGCTTGTCGAGGTTGGCGTCGAAGCGGCGCTGGAGGTCGATCGCGTCGAAGTTCTGCAGGACTTCGTTGCTCGCGATGAGCTGGGCGACGCGGCGGCGTTCGGCGGGGTCGACGGTGCCGTCGGCGGCGGCGACGAGCGCGCACATGGCCATGCTCGCGTCGCGGAACGCGCCGCTCTTCAGGTCGTTCTTCTTCGCCACCAGCTGGGTCTGCATCGTCGATGCGGACTCCTTGATGCGGTCCCACAGGGCCATGCTGAGCACTCCAGACGTCGAGCGATCCGTTACTTCTACGTTCTTGTAGAACGTATCAGTGGGGCGGGAGGTTCCCGCCGATTCCACCTCCGGCGGGCCGCGCCCGAGACCGCCCCGGCCGACGCGTCCCCGGACACGCTTCGAGCAGCCGGGCGAGCACTGCTCCGAGTGGCGCTCCCCGGTGGTGGACGACTGTCCCTCGGCCGAGGCTGGCCTTCGCGGTGGCCGCCACCGGACCCATGCAGGCGTTCGGGGTCATGCGGAGCCGCGCAGCATCGTCGTCGGTCTCGGCGCGGCCGAGGTCATCACAGAGACGGGATCACATGACCGAACAGGGCATCAGAGCAGGCTGCCTGCCGTTCGCTCGCGGGAGCGGCAGGTCCGTACGAAGGCGGGCACGGAGACCGTACGCGCCACGGCGCTCCCGGCGCTCGCCCGGCGGTGTGGCGTTCGTCGCGGCCGGTCTGGCCTTCCTCGGCGCGGTCGCTCCGACACCGAGCGGTGCCGCCGCACCCCTCCTCGCCGACCCTCATCCGGGCGGTCCGGCACGGTTCGTACCCGGCCCCTGCCCGGACACGCCCGATCCGGTCCCAGGCCACTGCGGCCTCCTGGAGGTGCCCGAGACCCGGGGCCACCGCGGCGGACGGACCATCAAGCTCACCGTCGCCATCGTTCCGGCCGCATCGTCGAGGCCGGCCCAGGACCCGGTGGTCTTCATGGAGGGAGGCCCCGGCGGCGAGGCGATCAGCGCCATCCCCTTCCTGGTCGACTCCGGCGTGAACCGGGACCGCGACCTGATCGTCATGACCCAGCGCGGCGCGCTCCACTCACAGCCGAACCTCGCCTGCCCGGAGATCGACCGGTTCAACGCGGCCGCCGTGGGGCTGCCGCACGACGCGCCCTCCACCGGGCGCGGCCTGGTCCGCGCGGCGAAGCAGTGCCGGGACCGGCTGACGGCCGAAGGAATCCGGCTCAGCAGCTACAACACCACGGAGAACGCCGCTGACTTCGCCGACCTGCGCAAGGCGCTCGGCATCAGGAAGTGGAACGTCTACGGCTACTCCTACGGCACCGACCTGGCCCTCACCTACCTGCGCCGGCACCCCCAGGGCATCCGCTCCGTGGCGATCGACTCGGTCACGCCCCCGCAGATCGTGAGCCTGCCCTGGACCTGGGACAGCGCCCAGGAGGGGATCAACGCGATCTTCGCGGCCTGCGAGGCCCAGCCCGCCTGCAAGAGCCGCTACCCGAACCTCTCGCGCACGCTGACCGAGCAGGTCCGGCGCCTGGAGGCGAACCCCCTGCGGCTGACCGTGCAGCCGCAAGGGGGCGGAGCCCCGGTGAAGGTCGTCCTCGACGGCGGCACGCTGGTCAACCTGCTGGTCGCCGACGGCCGCGGGATGCCGGCCGTGAACGTCCCCGCCGCGCTCGACGAACTCGCCCACGGAAACCCGGAGCGTTTCGCGCAGGCCCAGGCCGCGGGCGCGACGCCGGCCATCGGAGAGATCGCCCACGGTCTGACGCATTCGGTGGCGTGCAGCGAGTGGGTACCGGGCTTCTCGAAGTCGGACGTCCTCGCAGCCGGGCGCCGGGCGTTCCCGGGATTCCCGGACACGGTCCTGGCCCAGGCACCGCAGCTTCCCTTCGAGTACGACCTGTGCCGTGCCTGGGACGTCCCGGACCGCACCGCGATCCAGCGGGTCGCCACGTACAGCGACGTGCCGACGCTGATCGTCTCCGGCACCTTCGACGCGAAGACGGGGGCGAGCTGGGGGGCGTACACCGGCCGCACGCTGTCCCGCTCCACCGCCGTGCGGATTCCCGGGATCGGCCACTTCGTGGTCCCGCAGTCGCCCTGCGCACAGCGCGTCCTGGCTTCCTTCCTCAGCCGTCCGACCGCGCCCGACACCGGCTGCGTGGCAGGACTCGCGCCGGCACCGTTCACCATCACCCCGGAACTGGAGACCCGATGATGTCCCTCAGACCACCCCGACACCGGCGCCCCGCGCGCCGGCTCCCGGCCGCACTGGCCGGAGCCACGGCCGGAGCCCTCGTCGTCGGCCTGGCCGCGATGCCCGCCCGAGCCGACTCCGGCTCCGGAGCCCCGATCGGCACGGTCGCCCGGACGACGGGCGGCGCCCACTTCGAACCCGGCCCCTGCCCGACGCCGGCGGACCCGGTCCCGGACCTGGAGCGCGCCCGCTGTGGAACGCTCACCGTCCCCGAGAACCGCTCCCACCGGAAGTTCCGAAGGATCACCCTCGCGGTCGCGATCATCCCCGCGATCACCAGCAGACCGGCACCCGACCCGATCGTGTGGCTCGCCGGCGGGCCCGGCGACGACTCGGTCGGCGAGATCCCGATGGCGGTCGCCGGCGGCCTCAACCGCGACCGCGACGTCATCTTCATGTCCCAGCGCGGGACCTACACGGCCGACCCGCGGCTCACCTGCCCGAACGTCGACCAGTTCGCCGCCGACTCCCTCGGTCTCGTCTTCGGCGCGCCGTCCACCGGGCGACTGCACGTGGCGGAGACGCGGAAGTGCCGGGACAGGGTGGTGAGCCGCGGGGCCGACCCCAGCGCCTACTACGGCCCCGAGAGCGCCGCCGACTACGACGACCTGCGCAAGGCGCTCGGCATCAAGAAGTGGAACGTGTTCGGCATCTCCTACGGGACCAACCTGGCGCTCCACTACATGCGCCTGCACCCGAAGGGCATCCGGTCCGTCGGCATCGACGGCGTCCTGCCGCCCGCCCTGGCCGGCGGCGCCGTGACCTGGAAGGCCGCACGAGAGGGCTACGACGGCCTGTTCAAGGCCTGCGCCGACCAGCCCGACTGCAACACCCGCTATCCGAACCTCAAGGCCACCTTCGAGCGCCTCGTCAGCCAGGTCGAGGCCCATCCGATCACCACCACCGTCACCGTCCCGGGCCACCCGCAGCCGGTGAAGGTCGTGCTCGACGGCGGAGTCCTGGTGAACTGGCTGGCCTCCGCCACCCATGTGGCGGCCGGAGTACCCCGCTCCATCGACGAGCTGGCCCACGGCAACCCGCAGCGGGTCGCCGAGCAGTGGGCGGGCGGCAAGCTCAGCCCGCAGGCCATCGGGAGGACCTCGCACGGGCTCGCCTACGGCATCTTCTGCCGGGAGTGGACCCCGTACGAGAGCGAGGTCGACATCGTCCGGGCGGGGCGGCGCCTGTTCCCGACGTTCCCGCGCTCGGTCCTCGTCAACGCCCCGTTCCTCACCTGGCTCCACCCGGACTGCCGCGCCTGGGACGTCCCCCCGGCGGACCCCTCCGTCCGGCAGCGGACCTACAGCGACATCCCGACCTTCGTCGTGTCCGGCGGCTTCGACGCCCAGACCGCGCCGAGCAGCGGGCCGTACGCCGCGAGCACCCTCAGCCGGTCGATCGCCGTCACGGTGCCCTACGTGGCCCACGTGACCTTCGCCGACTCGAAGTGCTCGCAGACGATGACCGTCTCGTTCTTCGACCGTCCGGACGCGCCGGACCTGGGATGCCTCGCGGGGCTCCAGCCGCCGAAGTTCGAACTCGCGCCCTGAGCCGTCCTATAAGGCCTGTCTGACAATCCCTAGGGCCGGCGGGTGCCGTCCGGCCCGAGGGCCCTGTGGACGCCGGTGATCACCACGGCGATCAGACAGAGCGCGATGATCGTCTCGGCCCACAGGAAGGCGAACCAGTCCAGCACGCAGCCGATCGGCGGAGTCCCGGGGGCCGTGTTGCGGAACGCCGAGAGCGCGAACAGCGTGGCGGCCATCCAGGCGAGGGCCGGCCAGACCAGGCCCTCGCCACGGGTGCCCAGGTACCAGGCTGCGATCAGTACGGACGCCGCCAGCGCCCACATCACCATCATCATGAACACCGCGAACACCAGCAGGCTGCTCGATCTGACCACCCGCAGCCCCACGACCGCCTCCTGCGGGGAGGACGTGGGGGTCGCGGAGAAAGAGAAGAGCGTGTCGTTGTTGGAGAACAGCACCCGCACCGGCACCGGCTCACCACCCAGCACCGCCCAGAACTCGACATCGGTCTCGTACGCGTCGAACGGATAGTCGCTGATCGACCCGCCCGTGATCGCGACCTGCACGTCCCTGGTCGAGAGCCGCTCGTGCGCCTTGAACGCCAGGTCGCCGAGGGTCGCCGCGGAGGTCTGGAGGAGGAGATCGGCCACCGGCGCGGTCCCGTCCTCCTCGCCGAGGGACCCGCGCGGGATGACACGGACCCGGAGGACCAGCTCCCGGGCCGCGGCGTCGACGCGCTGGACGGTGGCCTCCACGTCCACGCGGTCGGCGGCTTCGGAGCCGACCGTGTGGACCGTGTCGAGTGCCTGCCGCTCGGAGAACTGCAGCCACGACCCCACGGCCACCGCCACCACGATCAGGACCGCGATGGGGATCAGGATCGGAAGGAGGATCGACACCCCGGAACGGGGCGGGCGAGGTGAATCCGACGGTGGGGCCATGGTGACTCCGACGAGCTGGGGGAACGACTCTTCTCCGAGACGCGGGGCGGTGGCCGCAGTGCGATCCTCGTCGACCGGGCCGGCGAACCCGGGCATCCCGGCGGGTGTGTCGGCGCCGACCGGACTTCCGATACGGGGGCGGGGCCGCCGTCGCCCATCGCGAGGACATTTCCGGCGACCCGGAGGAGCATCTAATGCTGTGGGGCCGGTACGGCGCGCCACGCCGCCGGTGGGCAGGAGACGGCGGGCCGGAGACGGCGCACCTCGGTCGGCCGCGAGGAGGAGGCCATGATCGTCGACTGTGCACACTACCGGGACGGGCGCCGCCAGCACGAGGGCGCGATGGCACTGGAGCAGGCGGCCGCGCACTGCAGGCAGGGCGGCTTCGTCTGGCTCGGCGTCTTCGAACCGGGCCCCGAGGAACTGAGACGGGTCCGCGAGGTCTTCGGACTGCACGAGCTCGCCGTCGAGGACGCCCGGACCTTCCACCTGCGGCCGAAGGCGGAGCAGTACGAGGACGGCACGGAGCTGATCATCCTGCGCACGGCACGCTACGACGACGAGCGCGAGGAGATCGACACCGGAGAGATCAGCATCTTCCTCGCCGAACACTTCGTGATCACCGTGCGCCAGGGCATCGCGAGCGAGCTGCACGAGGCCCGGAGCCGGCTCGAAAGCCGCCCCGAGCTGCTGAAGACCGGCAGCGCCTCCACGCTGTGGGCCATCTTCGACCAGGTGGTCGACAGCTACGCGCCGGTCGTCGAGGAGCTGGAGCGCGACATCGAGCAGATCGAGGCCACCGTGTTCTCCGGGGCGGTCGCCCCGACCGAGAGGATCTACTTCCTGCGCCGCGAGGCGACGGACTTCTACCGCGCCGTGCACCCGCTCCTCGCCGTCCTCGGCCGGCGCCTGCAGCCCGGCAAGTCACCGCCCGCGCTCCAGCCGTACATCCGCGACGTGCACGACCACCTGCTGCTGGTCAACGAGGAGGTCGCCGCACAGCGCGACCTGCTGACCACCGTCCTGGAGGCGAACATCGCGGTGATCTCCGTCGAGCAGAACAAGATCAACCTCCGGCAGAGTGCCACGATGGAGCGGCTCACCATCCTCGCGAGCGTGTTCCTCCCGCTGTCCTTCGTGGTCGGCTTCTTCGGCCAGAACTTCGACTGGCTGGTCAGCCACATCGACGGCTTCACGACCTTCCTCGTCCTCACCCTCGTCGGCATGCTGCTGCCCTGCCTGATGCTCTACGTCTGGCTCCGCCGACGCCGCAGGCACCCGCCACCGCCGGTGGCGGCGCCGACCGACACACCTCCGTCCCGCGGAGCATGACGTCCCCCTTCGGGGGTAACCGCCAGGCAACCGGTACCCCGCCACGGTCGGTACCCGTATCCGGGAGGCAGTTTCCATGGGCAAGCTCAAGGGCAAGGCCGATCAGGTCAAGGGCAAGACGAAGGAAGAAATCGGCTCGATGACCGACGACAAGAGCATGGAAATGAAGGGAAAGGCACAGAAGGTCAAGGGACGGGTCGAGGAATCCGCGGCGGACGCGGGCGCACGGATGCGGAGGATGGGCGAGAAGAAGAAGTGACCGGCACGCGGCAGCGGGCGCGGCACGCA